>CALXFL010000248.1 GCA_944387515.1 uncultured Clostridia bacterium | reverse complement strand
TGCGGGTGTAGTTCAATGGTAGAATCCCAGCCTTCCAAGCTGGTCGCGTGGGTTCGATTCCCATCACCCGCTCCAAACTGTCACACGGTGTAAAGCCTGCACCCGTGATTGTTTGCGCCAATAGCTCAGCTGGATAGAGCAACTGCCTTCTAAGCAGTAGGTCACAGGTTCGAGTCCTGTTTGGCGCGCCATTGATATGGTGGGTATAGCGCAGTTGGTTAGCGCGTCAGATTGTGGCTCTGAAGGCCGTGGGTTCGAATCCCACTATCCACCCCACTTATTTTGGGCTATAGCCAAGAGGTAAGGCAGAGGACTTTGACTCCTTCATTCCGATGGTTCGAATCCATCTAGCCCAGCCATTTGTCTTGGCTTGAGGGTGCCGCATAACGGCCCCGGCCCATGACATTGGGATGTCGCCAAGGGGTAAGGCAACGGGTTCTGGCCCCGTCATTCCGAGGGTTCAAATCCTTCCATCCCAGCCAAAGCGAACACGGTCACGGCCCTCCGGGGCCTGACCGGAACCGCTTCCTTTTTAAAACCGCTCTGCCGCCAGAACAGAGAAAGCCAGAAAATCGCATCTTCCCTTCACATTGGGATGTCGCCAAGGGGTAAGGCAACGGGTTCTGGCCCCGTCATTCCGAGGGTTCAAATCCTTCCATCCCAGCCAAAGAAAGCCGTCTGCGTTGCAGGCGGCTTTTTTCGTGTTTCTGGCCTTTCCCAAGGCCAGCCATTCTCCAAGGATTGACAAGGCAATGTAAAAATCGTATCATATAGTTAGAGAATGAAACAGGCGGGATCTCCTGCCTGAGCGGAGGAATTTCATGCTGCCCATCATACTTGCTATGGAGGCTGAGGATCAGCGCAGCCGGATGGTGGAAATTTATGACCACTATGGTTCGTTTGTCTATCGGTGCATCGGGGACTATTTTCAGGATTTTCAACGGAAGGAAGATCTCTTTCAGGAGGTTTTCAAAAGACTGATTGAACGTGCGGAGGTGGTGGAGATTCTGCCCCACCGGCAGCTGCGCAGCTATATCTGGTATACGGTGCGAAGCGTCTGCTGCAACCTGCTTCAGAAAGAGAAAGGCCACCGGACAGAGAGCTTAGAAACGCTCTGGGAAGAGGAGGGCTTTGAGGTGGCAGGGGATGCTCCGGCGGTTTACGAGACTATTGAGAAGGAAGAGCTGTCCGATCGGGTTTCAGCGGCGATGGGGAAGCTGACTGCCCGGGAGCGGGATGTGCTCAGCTACAAATATTTTATGGAGATGTCCGATCAGGAGATTGCTGCCGCCATGGGAATTGCCCAGAGCAGCGTACGGGTTTACCTCATGCGCGCCCGCAATCATCTGGTTAAAATCTGGCAGAGGGAGGAGCATGAATGATGAAGAAAGGGAAGCCGAATCAGGGTCACCAGGAAAATCGGGAAAATGAGCTGCTACGCCAGATTGTCTGCACCTATATGGAGCAGCAGGGGGACGGGCTGGCCAAGCTGGCAGCCCAGGCGGCAGAGGATCCGGCATGCTGTGCCGCTGTGGACACCCACCGGGACTGGTTTTTGAGGGAGCTGGAGCGGGCAGACCGCCGCAAAATGCTGCGGCACGCCAGAAAGTTCCTGAAAGCCGCTGTGGTGATCGTTGCCATCGCCACCTTCTCCTTTATGGTTCCTTTTGTCACAGTGGAGGGCTTCCGGGACGGGGTGGTCAACCTCATGCTGGACGTAAATAAGCGGTCTACCAGTATTTACCCTCGGTTCACCCAGCGGATGCAGGAGAAGATCGAGCGGGGGGAGATACCCGAGACTGAAGGCTATGGCCTGCCCACCTGGGTTCCCGAGGGCTATACCTTGGTCGAGATGGACGAGTGGATGGAGGGAATGTGGGCTAGTCGATATGAGAAAGAGACTGGGGAATATTTTATTTATGATCGGCTTTCTGTCAATGGTGTGATTGATGTAGATACTGAGAACGCCGACAAGACTGAGATTCTCACCGTCAATGGCGCCGAATGCTTTCTGACGGTAAAAGGCGAGATCGCTGGTCTGGTTTGGTTTGACACCCGTTACAGCTACATTGTGATGGGGTCGCTCACCGAGGAAGAGGTCATCAAAATCGTGGAAAATCTTGAAAAATCTGGGGAATCATGTAACATTTTGTAAGGTGTAGTTGTTATATTGTTATAGGAGCGGTGTTGGGGAGCATCTGGCCAGGGTGTTTTCCGCTCCCATGCAGGAGGTTTTCCAGGACGGGATTGCTGTCTGGAACCATCTGCTACCTTATTTCAGAGGAGTGATCTCTATGAAAAAACCAGCGCAGATACTTCTGATCGCTGCCCTGGCCCTCTCCCTTGCCCTTAATGGCATGGTGGTGCTGGCCCAGGACAAGACCGCACCTGAAACCAGCTCCGCCGTCACGGTGGAAACCAAGGACGGGGAGACAGAGAAAAAGCCTGATACCAAGGAAACCGAGCAGCAAGAATCCGGACAGAAGGAAACCAGTTCGCAGCAGACCACCAGCGAAACGGCTTCTTCCAGTCAGGCGGCAGAGTCGAGCCAGACGACGGTGAATAGTGGAAGCTATGGAAATGCCCTTTGGGAATTGAATCCGAAGACCAAAACCCTGACCCTGACATTGAATGCAGAAAAAGGATACAATATTCTGATTAACTCGTATGATGAATTTCCGTGGTATGGCCGGGAGAAAGAGTTTTCCAAACTGGTGCTCAATGGGAATTTGGGCTTTATGGGAACCAGCAGGACTTACTTTCTTGAAAATGTAAAGAGCGTAGAAAGCATTATAGATGGTACCCACAAATACGTTTATGATGTGAAAACTAACACACTTACGCTTATTGGTACGGGTTCATGGAATGCGGCTTTTGGAGCACAGTGGCCTGCAAAAAAACTGATCATTGGCGATGATATTACCGAAATAACATGTACATATTATGGCTATCAGTACGCGGAGGTTGGCGCTAAAGTCAAAATAGATACTGAATTTTTCAGAGATATTCAAAATTACATTACAATCGACAGTCAGAATCCTTATTACAGCAGTTATGAGGGATGTGCGTATAGCAAGGATTTTACATCCCTGTATGCTGTTCCCAAAAACATTACATCTCCCAAATTTCATCCGGCACTGACTAGATTGACCTATAGCTGCCTGTTTCCTCCGAGCGGTACGACCATAATCATTCCCTGGGGAGTAACAACATTGGAAAGCTTGTGCTTTTCTGGCACAAATTGCACATACATTTTGCCGGACACTGTTTCCAATGTACCAGATCGTTTCTTTGAAAGCAAAACAAGCGTACGTACTTTTATTGTTTCAAAAAATAATCGAGCCGGTATCAAAGCACAAACAAATATTGGCAGCGAACAGAACGCAGTTACTGTTAAAGTCGTCGACTCGGTCGCCAAGTACTACCCCGGC
>CALXFL010000247.1 GCA_944387515.1 uncultured Clostridia bacterium | reverse complement strand
TCCTCTGAATCAAAAAACTGAAGAGGGGTAATTTCCAGATAGTCGCAGATGTTGAGAAACTGCTTCATGGACGGCAGGGCCCGTCCAGAGGAAATCGCCTGGATGTAACTCCGGTTCTGACCCAGTGACAAACTCATCTGGTACTCGGATACTCCTTTTTTCATCCTCAGTTCAGTGATCCGGTTGCGAATAAACTCCTCATTCATGCAATCACCTCTCTGCATGTTTAGCATAGCAGAAAGTGCTCCTTGATATTTCGTATTATTCATGTTATAATTCAATACAAAAGCATATCTCGCCTTATTATTTACGTTATTTTTGCTTTATATGCGTAATTTCAGTTAAATCAGGGAGGGCCTTGATGAATCAGTATGCCTGTGCCATTACCGGACACCGTCCGGCCAGATTTGTCTTTGGATATCAGGAAAATCACCCATTATGCCAGAAAATCAAGCAACGCCTCAAAGCGCTGTTCAGAATCCTTCACGACCGGAAAAACGTCTGCCGGTTTTATGTGGGCGGTGCGCTGGGGGTGGATATGTGGGCTGGGGAACAGCTGCTGGAATTGAGAAAGCGGCCGGGATATGAGGACATCGAACTCGTCATCGTGCTCCCCTTTTCCGGACACGATGACAGATGGCCGGAGGAAAGCAGAACAAGACTGAACAAGCTGATTCAACAGGCGTCAGACTGCATTGTCCTCTCCCCGACCCCTGACACCTCAAGCTATCACCAGCGAAACTGCTATATGGTCGATCACGCCAGCTACTTAATCGGTGTCTTCGACAACGAACGGAAGATGCGCTCCGGCACTGCCCAGACAGTCCGGTATGCACAGCGGCAGGGAAAAAGCATCATCCTGATTCACCCTGATACCGGAGAAATCACCCTGCTCTGATGGTGGAAATTCACAAAAAATTTTCAGAATGAGGATTGTATCTTTGCCGGTACTGGTTTATTATATAACTACCACTTTTGCATCTTATTCTTTATCTTGTAACAGGGATGGGACCGCATATGGCAAGAAAATCTTATTCTGAAGAAGAACGGGAACAAATCAGGGAAGCCCTGCTCACCACAGTCATTCAGTCCATCGCCGAAAGAGGCCTGATTCACAGCAGCATCGATGTTCTGTGCAAAAAGGTCGGCATTTCCAAAACCTTCTTTTACAGTTTCTTTTCCTCTAAAGAGGAACTTGTCCTGCAAGCACTCCGCTACCAGCAGCCAAGGTTGCTGCACGATGCCCGGCAGTTGATGGAAGATCCCAGCCTCAGCTGGAGGGAAGGCGTCAGAACCTTCCTGAAAACCTGCTGTTATGGGGCCAAAAACGGAGTGGCAGTCCTGTCGATGGAGGAGGAGCAGGAGATTTTCCGGTGCCTCACACCGGAAAATTTTCAGGCATTCCAGCGGGAGCAGATTCTTTTCTATGGGCAGCTGCTGTCCATTTTCGGTCTCCCGGCTGCTGGCATCGATCCCCGCCTGTTTGGCAATATGGCCCTTGTCATGATGATGGTCTACAAAGCAATCCCCGATACCATGCCCTTTCTGTTTCCCGAAATTGCAGAGGACATGGTGGAATTTCAGATTGACGCCCTGCTGGATAAGATGGAAAAGGTCCGGACAGAAGCATGACGAAAACCATAGCATCCTGATTTTCTATTTCAGTCTTTAAAAGGTGAATCACCATGCACAGTAGCCAGCGAAAAAAGCCGGGAGGTTCTGCACAAATCCCGGTGGAAACCTGTCATATTAAAGGCCAGTCCAGGACAGCCGGCTGGCTTTGTGCGCCCTTTTACACCCTGTATCCGTCTGCCCTTGGGGCGGCTGGATGCAGGGATTTTTTATTTCATTTGAGAGGAGCATAACTTATATGAGTCTGAAATTCAAGTGCCCCAACTGCGGAACACCGTTGGGATATGAAGGACTGTGCTGGAAATGCCAGGCTGAACAGAACCGGCGGGAGGTGCTGGCCTGGACACCGGAGCAAATTGCTGAAAAGCAGCAGTTCATCCTGCAAAACATCCGGGCGCTGGAAGAGATGGAGGACCCCGAGCTCACCACCTTCTGGAGCCTGCTTTCCTGCCACGATGCCATCACACCGGAGATTCAGCGAAAGGCCTTGGCCGAAAAGGTCTTTTTCCCTGCCGAGCTTTATTACCACGCCCCAGCGGATGTGCGGGACGGAATCATCTCCTTGTTGCTGGACGCAGCCGGCGCCAACGAAGCTGCAAATCTCATGTCCTGCCTTGCCATGCAGGGAGATGACAAGGCGCTGGAAACCCTGCTGGAGCTGGAACAGCATCCCCGCCCCTGGCGGAAAAAGCTCTATGTGGATCCATCTGTCTATGCCCAGTGCGGCGGCTGGACCTTTGACAAAGAGGGACGCCGGACAACGCTCAACTTTGACACCTGCTATCCTATGGTCAAGGGCACACGCCATGAAACATCTCCCGTCCGCATCGGTCGGATACGGGAGGACAGTTGTCCCCATTGCGGCGGGAAGATGGTGGATATGTTGGTACTGGATGGCCGGGATGAGCGGCTGCGCTTTCTCGGCATCGACGGCATCCTGACTGCTGCCTGCTGCCCGAACTGCGTAGGATTTCTGCAAGGCCCCGCCTTCAACCGCTTTACGCTGGACGGCGGGGTGGAGATCTTCCCCTCCAAACTGTATGACGAAGAGGAAAAGATGGACTGCTATATCCGGCCAGAGGACTATGCGGCCCTCCATGAAAACTCCTTGGTTCTGGGGGCAGCGTCTGTGCCGCTGTTTTACGGCACCGCTTGCGAGGATGTAAACACCATCGGCGGCTTTGCCAACTGGGTGCAGGACTGGGAATACAGTACCTGTCCCCACTGCGGAAAGCCCATGAAGTATCTGGCTCAAATTCAGTGGGACACCGTGCTGGATGGTACAGAGGGAACCCTCTATATTGAGGTCTGCCCGGACTGCCAGATCGCATCCATGCAGCATCAGCAGACCTGAGAGGAGAGCATCGCATGAATTTACCAAAGCGCAACAGTGCGGACGGGCGCTGTTACTGGATGAAGCCCGAGGTACAAGAGGAGCTACAACCGCTCTTTGACCAGTGTATCCAGGATGCCATTGACGGCAGGATCACGCGGCTTGATTCCCTCTGGCCTCCGGTGGTGGTCAGCAGTGAAGGTGCGCCCTTTGAGGTGCACGCTCTGGTGAGGAAATGGGCCGAAGCGCAGCAGGCCGAAACCCTGGATGCGGAAAAGGCCATTGCTTTCAGCGAAAACCTGCGCCGCCAGAGCCGGTGGGGTGAAATTGACCACTATTTACTTAATATGCTGAAACGGGAGCTGCAGGAGAAATATTTTGCCGTGACAGGCAATGAAGATGATCACTTCTGGGATCGGGAGTATTCCCTGAAACCAGGTATCCGTGCAGAGGAGGTCCCGGAGCCGCTGCTGCGTTT
>CALXFL010000246.1 GCA_944387515.1 uncultured Clostridia bacterium | reverse complement strand
ACGGCATCGTCGCCGTACAGATCCTTGACGGCTGCCTCCAGAATAAAGCCCGGCACCAGACTATCCATGGAAGGCGGATAGAAATTCTCCTCTCCCTCCCGTTCCTTTTCCAGGGCCTTCAAGGCTTTCTCAAGCGCTGTCCGCTGGGCATCAAAGGCGGGATCTCCCTGCTGCCAGCGCTTCCAGAGCGCTGCTGCCGTCTGGTTGTGGCTGAGCATCTGCAAGGTGGCCCGCACCTGTCCGTTTTCATCGGGCAGCGGCGTGAACTGATCGAGGATAGCCCGCACCCGGGCCTCATCCGGATCGGCATACAGGCCATAGAGCTGGTCCTGCTCATAGGTCAGCGCCTCGTCCACCATGGTCTGGGAAATCAGGCCGTCCTCCCAGGCATCGGCAAGGCGTACTACCTGCTCCCCGTCCCAGAAGCCATAGCCCATAGAGGAGGCCGTCCAGAAGGTCGTCTCTCCCAGGGAAACCGGCACCATCTCTTCGCCCAGCAAAGAGAAGCCGTCACCGGTGGGCTCAGCCAGCAGATCCGGCCGTTCATTCCAGGAAAAGTCGCTGAAGCGGAGAATGCCCGTTCCATCCTCCTCAGCCAGACAGGTCACCTGCATCTGATACCGAAGCGGGCGGCCCTGCAGCCGGTTCCAGTCATCCTCCATCTGAAGGAGGTTTCCATATACCAGCAACCGTTCCGGCAGGTCGGGAAGATTGATCCCGCTCTCCTCCCCTTCCGGCACCTGCCGGCGGGCCAGATAATCCTCCAGTGCCAGCGACTGAGCGCCGGTGCGTTCCGGATCCACCGCCATTTCCAGCAGCCCGGCATCTGCCATGGCATAATAGGGCTCCTGCCATACACCGTCCAAAACCTCCACGATTTCCAGCAGGGTTCCTTTGGTAGAAGGGTAAAGATTCAGATACCACTGGGTATAGCGGGCGTCCCCGTAATAGCTGGCTGTCAGGGTAGCCTCGGCCTTTCCATCCGGCCGTTCCAGGGTGGGCGTCCAGTCATCCCCCTCTGACAGCTCCTCCGGCTCTATCATGCCGGAGCCGGTATGGTCCAGGTTGTCCCGTCCCGACTGGATGAACAGATGCTCCTGCCGCAGCTGGTCCAGAGAGGCCTGCTGCTCCGGCGTAAAAAAGAGGGCGGCTGTGCTGCTGGTTTCGCTTTCCTCTGACACGGCGGACGGCTGGGATTCTGCTGGTGCGGAGGATTCTCCGAGTTGCTGCTGGCATCCGCCCAGCAGCACCAGACAGAGCAGAATGGAAAGATATCGTTTCATCTTTTTCCCCTCCTTCAGTTGCCGTTATCAGGACGTGATCCAACGGCCGCTGGCATCCAACTGGTAACCATCCACCACCTGATCGGCCAGCATGGCGCCATTATCAGCGAAATAGTACCAGCCGTCATCCAGCTCCTGCCAACCGGTCGCCATCGTACCATTCTCACGAAGATAGTACCAGCTTCCGCCCAGCTGATGCCAGCCAGTGGCCATGGCGCCATCCTCCCGGAGGTAATACCAGTTGTTTCCAGACAGCAGCCATCCCGTCACCATCTGGCCGCCCTGATCCAGAAAATACCAGTTCTCCCCATCCTGGAGCCAACCGGTGTCCATCCGGCCGCTGGCTGCCAAATGATACCAGGAATTCCCGATCTTCTGCCAGCCGGTCACCATAGCGCCGCTTTCATCAAAGTAAAACCAGCCGTTCCAGTCTCCGTTGAGCTTTTTCCAGCCCACCTGCATCTGGTTGCGGCCATCCGAAACATAGTCAAAATAGTACCACTTGCCGCCGATCTGCTTCCAGCCCAGCAGGGTGCCCTCCATCTCCTCAGAGAGACGGAAACCCCACTTGCCGTTGCTGTACTGGAGCCACTGTCCTTCCTCCACATCCTTTACCTGCTGAATGGTGGCAATGAGGGTATCATCTGCACTGTTTACCACCCGCAGATGGAAGTAATAGGGACCCGCATCCTGGCCGACCGTCAGCACATGAGTATCGGAACAGGCCACATCGTATTCACCAGCCAACGTCAGTGTGCCAGCAGTATCGGGAAGAATCTGCCAGCCGATGCCTGGCTCGGTTTCAGAGTCACCGAAGCGCAGTCCCCGCTCCTCCAGCTCCTTGCCGGTAATAACCTCTCCGGTGGCCTTGCCCAGCTTGCCGGTTTCTTTATCGTACTCATAAAGCGCATACCGGGCGTCTGCCTGGTTGAACCAGTCGGTGCCAGTGGGAAAGATCAGCAGGCTCGCAGCAATGGACGTGTAAGCAGAAGGCGCCTGAATATCCAGCGTCAGCAGTCCGTTTTCATTGACCGAAGTATGGAGTACCCCATCAAAGGTCACCATAGAACCGTCGTGGATATTGGTCACCGTGGCCTTGCCGTCCTCCAAAGAAACCATATAGTCCACTTCATCCTGCTTCTCGCTGTAACCGGCAGCAGGTTCCGGTACCGACTCATCTGCAGCCTGTACCACTCCGGGCAACCCCAGCATCATTCCCGCCGCCATCAAAACCGCCAGCCATTTTCTTCTGTTTTTCATCATTGTCCCTTCTTTCCTGTAAATCCGGGCAGCCCGGATCATCTATCCGACACATCTGAAAAGCCCAAAGCTCTTCCCTTTCATTATAGCAGTTTTCCAGTAAAAATCGATAAAATTTTGCAAACAATTCATAGACAAATTGATGACAAAGGTTACAAACCCTTCCCCTTGCCCCCGGACTGAATTTCGACTATAATAAAAGCAGTCCAACCTACAAAGGAGGTGCTTCCTTGACCATTGAAGAACTGAAAGCCAAAGCCCTGAGCCTGACCATGCAGCCGGGCTGTTACCTGATGAAAAACAAACAGGGAGAGATCATCTATGTGGGCAAGGCCAAGGCGCTGAAAAACCGGGTGGTCAGCTACTTCCGGGAAAACGCCGGCCATAACGACAAGACCCGCCGGATGGTGAGCCAGGTCTGGGACTTTGACTACATCGTCACCGGCAGCGAGTTTGAAGCCCTGGTGCTGGAATGCAGCCTCATCAAGCACTATAACCCCCATTACAACATTCTCTTAAAGGATGACAAGGGGTTTCACTATATTCACCTGACCGACGAGCCTTTCCCCCGCATTGAAGCGGTGATGCAGAAGCCGGAGGACAACGGCCTGCTCATCGGACCGTATATGAGCGGCTTTGTGGTGCGGCAGACGGTGGAGCAAGTAAACAAAGTCTTCCGTCTCCCTACCTGCACCCGGAAATTTCCCCAGGACTTCCGCAAGGGCCGGCCTTGTCTCAATTTCCACATCAAGCAGTGCATGGGACTCTGTCAGGGGCGCATCTCCCAGGCCCAATACCGGGAAATCGTGGACGAGGCGGTGGCCTATATCCAGAGTGGTGGTGTCACCTCGGTAGAGGAGCTGGAAAGCCGGATGATGCAGGCAGCCGATGATCTGGACTTTGAGCTGGCCGCCCG
>CALXFL010000245.1 GCA_944387515.1 uncultured Clostridia bacterium | reverse complement strand
CGGTTTGCTCCTGCTGAGCAGGCTGTTCGTCTGTCTCCCACCGATACCGACCTGTATCAGGCTGAAATGTCTGACGGCGAGGTTGTGAAGGAGGCTACCCAGGAGGCCGAGGAAGAAACTGCGTCCACTGGTGAAACCATCACCGTTACCGATGAGTCCCGTTCTCAGGTTACCCTGCGGCAGGCTCCTGCCGGTGAGCCCAGCATTCCTGCTGGCGCTCAGCTGAGCGAAGAGGGTCCTGGTGCTGGTATGGCGGCTCCTCAGCCGGTCATGCTTGGCATGAAGAGCCCCTTCCAGAGCAGCGATGACCTGATGGCCAAGACGGTGGCTTCCCACGGTGAGGAAGAGGCTGCTCCGAAGAAGCAGACTCCTGTACGGGTCATGAAGGTGGGCCGTAATGATCCCTGCCCTTGCGGCAGTGGTCTCAAGTACAAGAAGTGCTGCGGCCGTCTGGATCACCCTACTGCCCATGATGAAGATTGATTGAAATAGCACGGCATCCTCTGGAGGTATATTTCCAGAGGATGCCATGTTTTTTGGAACAATATGGTTGTTTATTGACAATTTGTGATAATAAAATAGCTATTTCGCTGAAAGATAACTTTTTTCAAAAAAAACAGTTGCAATTTCCAAATGAAAGTGCTATAATAATTCTCGCCGGTTGAGAGACCGGCAGAAAATCTGGGTGTGGCGCAGGTGGTAGCGCGCTACCTTGGGGTGGTAGAGGCCGCAAGTTCAAGTCTTGTCACTCAGACCAAATAAAGCACCAATCGTCAGATTGGTGCTTTATTTTTATCCATTCGGACACGTTTGAAATGAAAAAGGACATCCTGACGGATGCCCTTTTTCTGTCTTCAGACACAGTGCCATTCCACTGTCTGGGCCTCCCAGCGCTCCGGTGGCTCCAGGCTGTCCAGCATTCTTTCGATGGTGGACGGGGGCACCCGGGCCTCCCGGCTGCGGTTGCGTGCCAGACCAGTTTCCCAGTCCGTTTCCAGATAGCAGATCCGTACCCTTGCGTGGTAGCGGTGAAACAGATTCAGCTGGTTCTGGCGCAGGCTCTGGGAAATGCTGGTGGCATTCCACACGAAGGACTGTTTCTGACGGAGATACTCCTTGGCCATTTCGGAAGCCAGCCGCACCACCTCTTCCTGAGGGCCCACTGGGGAAATTCCTGTCCGGATACGGATTTCATCCATGGAAACCACCGGCCATTGAGGACAGCAGCTCTGGATCCAGGTGTCCTTTCCGGTACCCGGCAGGCCCGCCATCAGGATGACTTCTCCCCAGGTATCGTCGTACAGCAGTTGATCCGGAAAAACATTTCTGCCGGAGAGGTAGGCAAATTCGGTGACTGGAGAAGCAAAAGAGCGGGGAGCGTGGCAGAGTTGCAGTTCCTCTGCCAGTGAGAAAGAAAGGGAAACTTCTTCCAGCAGTTCCCGGGTATCCGGTGCAGTTCTTCCCAGAATATCGGCGTCGGTGAGCAGTTTCAGCAGCGAGAGAGAAAAGTTCGGGCAGAACTCACCCTGTGCCGCTGTTCTGGTAAGTTGCCGCTCCGGATCATCCCGGTCCAGGAGATGGGGCAGAAGGGCGTGATACCGGATCAGGGTACAGATGGATTCTCGTCTGTTCTGCCGTTCTGCCGTGCCGCTCAGGCCGAATTCCCGCCACAGCAGGGACCGGGCAATTTTCGCCCCGGCCCGTGCATGTCCCGGTGATGTCCAGACGCCGTCGGTAAGGCGGGTAGCCGGAACTTTGCCGATGTCGTGGAGAAGTGCCGCCAGAAAGACGATTTCCCGCTGTGTATCAGGCAGGGTGCGGAAATCCGGATGGTCTGCCAGTACCTGACAGACCATTCGGGTGTGAGTCCAGACGTTTCCCTCTCCATGCCAGTGCGGATTCTGGGGAGTTTGTTGCATCCGCGCGATCCAGGGGAGCAGGGGTGTGGTGTCCAGTTTCTCCCATCGAATCTTCCACTGGGGCGGCTGAGGGACTACCTTGGCCAGCTGGTTCCAGTTGACGTTTGTCATGGCGTTCCCCCCGGCAGAAACATCGTCTCCAGCGGTACTGCCAGTCCGTTGGGGATGATGGGACGGTCGATCCAGTGGGTTTCAGACTGCTGCACCTGTTGGGCAAAGGAGGGGCGCACATATTTGAGCCGCTCTATAACAGAGCCGTCTTCCTCTATTTTTAGATACAGTCCCTCCATCTGGGTGGTGGGATCGGTTTCTGCGCAGCAGCGCTCAGGATCCAGTCCGTTTTGCAGGCAGCAGTCCCGAAGCCGTTCCAGATGGCCCTCCCGGATATAGCGGGAGGGCCCCAGCAGGCAGAGAATATCCTCCGGCCGCTGAAAAATGCCCTCAGCCAGCACAGGGACTGAGCAGACAGGCATCTGTCGGGTCAGCGCCCGTCGGGATAGTGTATCCAGAAAGCGGCCGGTTTCCCGGTCGAGAATATCAAACTCCATGAAGTAGGAGGGCAGAGCGTCATAGTAGATGCTGTGCTTGGCGTACATCCATTCCCCATACATAATATACCGGGTGGACAGCACCTTGTAAAAGGCGTCCCGGTGGATGCTGGCCCACTGTTTCATCAGATTGTAATGGCGTTCCCGGTAACCGCCGGTGAGGTAGTGTCCCCGGCTCTGGAGCAGCAGGGCGCCGTCTGGGCTAAAGGAGATGGCAGAGTTTGCGCCGTCGATCTTTTCTTCCACCACCAGGTGGCGGTTTCGGATCAGGGAAAAGGGAATCTGGGACAGGTCCTCGTCTCCCGGCTGAAGTCGGGAGCCTGTCAGATGTGGGGTGCGGGGGTATTTCCGGATGGTGTCCATATGGATCTGCTCCTTTCTCGGGGTCACTGGACGTTGGCAATGAGAATCAGGTGTTCCGGTACTTGGTCAAAATGAAGATTGGTGCAGCCGGCCTGTCCGAACAGCTCTGTCAACCGTTCCCGGGTCAGGAGGTGGATGTGTTCGGGATTGTCGTCCGGCCTGGACGGAACCGTCACCACAACGAATTTCCTGGCCATCTCCACGGCGGCTTGCACCGCCTTTTCCACTGCGGGGATGTGCTCCAGCACCTCCAGCAGGGTCACCACATCGGCAGAGTGTGTCGGCAGGGGCTGGGTGCAGATATCGGCGTCCAGTACATGCAGCCGGTTCATACCGCCTTCAGCGAGATTCTGGAGAAAGTCGATGCGGTGGGGGAGGATATCCATGGCGGTGACCTCCACCCAGGGGAGTTCGGCGAGCAGGGGAAACAGAAAGGCACCCCGTCCGCTTCCCACATCCAGCAGGGTTTCAAAGGGAATCCCTCGCAGAAATCCCAGCACCTTTCTGATGCGGGGCAGGTAGTCCTGCTTGGGCTTGAAGGGATAGAGCTTCAGCTCTGCTGCCCGGCCCAGGGACAGAATGGCGGAGGTTTCTTCTTGTGTCAGCTGTTCCAGCGGCTTTTGCCGGCAGTTATCCG
>CALXFL010000244.1 GCA_944387515.1 uncultured Clostridia bacterium | reverse complement strand
ATGGCAGTCCAGATTGCGCGAAAATACGCCTCACATTTCGCTTCTTTTTTTCTTTTCGTTCTTGTTTTCAAACCAAATACCTGCTCTGGCTTAATTGCCGGAGCAGGTTTTTCTACAAGCTGACCACTCGCCTAGCGAGTGGTTTTACTTATACAAAAAAGGACCTTCCAGATTGGAAGGTCCCAGACTGTCGAAAAAGGGAATCAGGTTAGCAGATTGCACAAAGTGTCAGCAAGTTGGACAGGCTCCCGGCGATGGAATCGCCGGGTGGGATTGGTCAGGAAGGTATCTTGCCCGCTGCGGCGGGCGCTTTTTGGGCTTCGCTAGTCCGCGCCGGGCGCGGAAAAGCAGGATTTCGCCCACTGCGGTGGGCGACCCAAGGCTCTGCCTTGGGGAACCGCAATTTTTCGAGAAAAATTGAGTAAAGCTTTTGATTTTTTGTGTCGTTGGTTGTCCCATCTTTTGTGCAACTTTTTCTGAGAAAGAGGTTTTTCTACAAGCTGGGACCTTCCAGATTGGAAGGTCCTTTTTTCAGGCCAACAGCCACCCCAGCAGACAGAGTGGCACCAACGCTGCCAGATTCATCAGGGTAAAAACCGCCAGATACCGGCCGGGACGTGCTCCCACTGTATGACCATAGATCCGATAGGAAATCAAACTGGCCAGAGAAGCGATCAGCGTCCCCAATCCACCAATATTCACGCCCAACAGCAATCCTCTGCCACCTTCGGTAAAGGTGGAGAGCAGCACTGCCGCCGGCACGTTGCTGATAACCTGGCTGGCCAGCAAACCGGCCCACAGCTCCCGTCCCTGCACCAACGGGGAGATCAGTTCCCGTACCGCAGGAATCTCCCCCATGTTGCCCACAAAAATGAAGAAAAAGACAAAGGTAAGGAGCAGGCTGTAATCTACCCGGCCAAAAAGAGGCCGGTCAAACAGAAGCATAACCGCTGCCACCACAACCAGCATGACCGGCCAGGGCAAAATCCGGAAAACGGTGAGCAGACAGCAGATCAGCAGCGCACCAAACCGCCAAAGCCTCTTTTGATCCAGTCGAACCTCCTCAGACGGAGGAAGCGTCACCGGTTCATTGGGAAGCAACAGACAACCACCTGCCAGCAACACCAAAGACAACAAGGTCACCGGCAGCGTAACGCTGAAAAACTCACCCATGGACATTTCATAATAGGAATACAGGTAAAGATTCTGCGGATTTCCCACCGGTGTCAGCATACTGCCCAGATTAGCAGCAATGGTCTGAAGCACCACTGTGACCAGAATCTGCTTCTGCTGCCCGACACCTGTAAGCGTCAAAACGGCAAATGGAACAAAGGTCAACAGCGCAACATCATTGGTGATAATCATAGATGAAAAGAAACAGAGCATCACCAACGCCAATACTAGCACCCGGCTTCCCTTCAGACCTGCGGTAAGACGGCGGGAGAGCCGTTCAAACAGCCCAGCCTGTCCCAGACCGGATACCACCGCCATCAGACAGAAAAGCAGGGACAAGACCCGAAAATCCAGATACTCCAGATAATGTAACGACGGCGGCACAAAAAAAGCGGTCACCACCGCACAAAGTCCCGCTACACAAAGAACCGTCTCCTGACGAAAGAAAACGCTCACTTTCTGCCACAACTGCTTCATGGCAAACCTCCTCCCGGCAGCAAAAACTGCCGTTTATCGCTTTCCATCATAACACAAACAACGCCATCGTCAAGTGAATTCAAAAAAGAATCCCGCAAAAAATACAGGTTTTCGGAAAAACCATCAAAATTTTACCGGGTTTCGGCCCGGCTTTATCTTTAAAAAAGGCGATTTGAACATTGAAATCTTTTCACTTCCATGGTAAACTAGTACCAGTATTTCTTTTGGGGTTAAAGCAGGCGGGTTCTTCCCGCTGTTTTTCTGCCCGGAAGGCATGATTTTTTGGAAGGGAGCCACTGTCTTGAAAATCGGATTTGACAAAAATATCTACATGGAGCGGCAGAAGCAGCACATCGAAGAACGAATCGAACAGTTTGACGGCAAACTCTACCTGGAGTTCGGCGGAAAACTGTTCGATGATTACCATGCAGCCCGGGTGCTGCCCGGTTTCGATGAGGGCGGCAAAATTCAGCTGCTCTATGAAATGCGCGATAAGGCTGAAATCATCTTCTGTGTCAGCGCCAAGGATATTGAAAAAACCAAGATCCGGGCGGATCTGGGCATTTCCTATGATATGGATGTGCTTCGGCTGATTGATGACATTACAGCCATGGGAATCAGTGTCAACTGCGTGGTCATCACCCAGTATACTGGCCAGCGGGCAGCCGACAATTTCGTCAGCAAGCTGACCAACCGGGGCGTCAAGAACTACATTCATCGTCCCATCGCAGGCTATCCCAGTGACATTGACTATATTGTCAGCGATGAAGGCTACGGCTCCAATCCCTATATCGAGACAACCAAACCTCTGGTTGTGGTGACGGCACCTGGTCCCGGCTCCGGAAAGCTGGCGACCTGCCTCTCCCAGGTATATCATGAATATAAGCGGGGTGTCCGGGCTGGCTATGCCAAATTCGAGACCTTCCCCATCTGGAACCTGCCCCTCAAGCACCCGGTAAACCTGGCGTATGAGGCTGCAACTGCAGACCTGATGGACGCCAATATGATCGACCCCTTCCATCTTGAGGCCTACGGCATCTCCACTGTCAACTACAACCGGGATATTGAGGCCTTCCCCATTGTTCGTACCATTCTGGGCCGCATCACCGGCAATGAAAACTTCTACCGCAGTCCCACCGATATGGGTGTCAATATGGCTGGTTACGCCATCATCGACGATGCTGTCTGCCAGGAGGCCTCCCGACAGGAGATTATCAGCCGTTATTTCAAGGGCCTCTGTGATCAGAAACAGGGCAAAGCCGGTGAAGAGCTGGTAAGTAAGCTGAAGCTCATCATGACACAGCTGAACTTGACTCCTGAAGATCGGCCCTGTGTCCTTCCCGCCAGAGAAAAGGCTGCGGCCAAAAATGCTCCTGCTGCCGCAATCCAGTTGGAAGATGGCCGTATTGTCACCGGCCGCATGACCCAGCTGATGAGTGCGTCTGCCTCCTGTGTCATGAATGCCATCAAGGCAGTGGCTGGACTGGATGATGGCTTGCTGCTTATTTCGGATATGGCCCTGAAGCCCATGCTTAATCTCAAGATCGATATTCTGGGCAGCCGCTCTGCTGTGCTGAAACTGGATGATGTTCTCTTTGCGCTGGCCATCTCCGCTTCGATGAATCCGGTGGCAGCGCTTGCTCTGGAAAAGCTCAAGGAGCTGCGGGGCTGCGAAATGCACTCCACTCAGATGCTTCATGCAGGCGATCAGGATACCATCCGTAAACTGGGTATGCGCCTGACCTGTGATCCTGTTTTCCCTGGTAAGGATCTTTTCTTCTAAGGTCTCTTTACGCAATACAAAAATCCCGCATCGTTGGATGCGGGATTTTT
>CALXFL010000243.1 GCA_944387515.1 uncultured Clostridia bacterium | reverse complement strand
TGTATTTTGCCTATGGTAGCAATATGAACACAAAGCAGATGGCCTTCCGCTGTCCGGATGCTCAGGTGATTGACACGGTACGACTGGAAAATTACCGGCTGGTGTTCCGCAGTAACGGCGCCGGAAAAGGCGTGGCCACCATTCTGCCGGAACAGGGAAGCCATGTGGACGGAGTCCTCTGGCGTATTTCTTCCAAAGATGAACAGTCTCTGGATCATTATGAGGGGTTTCCGGCGCTCTACGGCAAGGAAACGGTGTCTGTCCGGACTCCCCACGGGAAGCAGATTCCCGTTATGGTCTACACCATGAACGCCCCGTATCGGGATACGCCGGCCCTGCCGTCCTGGACCTATCTCAATGGGATCCTTGCCGGTTGCTGGCAGCATCAGCTTGATGCCTGGCCTGCTTTGAAAGCGGTGGAGAATGTGCGGCAGACCCTCCGCTACCAGAAGCCTGTCCCGAGAAAGCTGGACCGGGAGCGGTAATCCTTACCGCTTCAATCCCTTGACAATCTCCTGCAAAGCCGCAAGCTGGCTTTCATTCAGCTGCTGTAAATCTGTCATCAGTTCCCGAAGCTGTGTCGGATACCGGTTTTCCTGTCTGAAAAAGTCTTCCGGCGTGATGTCGAAATACTGGCAGATATAAAAGAAAATCTGCATGGATGGAAAGGCCTTTCCATTTTCGATTTTGTTGATGTAGCTTTCGCTTTGACCAAGCGACAGGCTCATGTCACGGGCAGAAACGCCCTTGGCCAGCCGAAGCTGAGCCAGTCTCTGCCGGAAAAATTCTTCAAACATACGCATTCCCCTTTCTACCTTATCATTGTATGCTATAGAATACACAGAATTATAGAAATAAATTCTCTGAATCCGTTGACACAAGGATTTATATTCCATATAATGGGAGATATCAGGGAAATCATATCGTTAAAGGAGAAATCAGCATGAGCAGTATGCGGCGTATCTACCGGAAAATCGCAAAAGAACACGGGATCAGCGTAAAAGAGGTCAAAGCGGAAATGCAGGCGGCGCTGAATGCGGCCTATCAGCATAGCCGGGATCCGGTAATGGCCGCCAATCAGCAGCATGTTCCGAAAAAGGGGGAGATTCCGACGGTGGAAGAATTTATCCGCTATGCCAGCGGACAAATCAGGAAAAGTTGAATATGCAGTCAGTGCCTCGCAGAAAGCAAATCTGCGGGGTATTTTTGTTTTGGAAAGGATGAGCAATGTGAACCGACGAAAAGCCTGTCTCGCAGCGGCTTTGCTAGCCGCTGTCATGATGGCAGCAGCGCCAACTGTCTGTGGGGAGGAAAGCCCGCAGCTGGAGGTGTCTGTCATAGATATTACAGAAGATACGCCGGAACCAACGGGGGCGTACCTGCCTACCAGAATCTGGACAGAGGAAGAAGATGAATTTCATCTGCTGAAAAAGACCTTTGTGGTGGATGCCAGTGTTTCCCCCTGGGAGCTGATGGAAGGCAGCGTCACCCGTTCAGGAATTTCCTATGAGTACCTGGAAATGTACCGGGAGGAACTGCCGGGCTCCACTGAAACCAAAACGGTGTCCCGGAAAGAAACCATTGCCACCGGCAGCAAGGACCAGGCCGCTATTGCCGCCCAGGCAGAGCAGACGGTTTCCTATGAGCAGGACGGTTTTTCCGGCACATTAACACTGGATGCTGCTGGAATTACCACTGAGGAAAGCGGCAGACAAAGTTATTCCTATGAGGTGAACGATACCCGGACATACACCGGCCTTGCTTCCAACGATCCTTATCTGGTACCGAAGGAGGTAAACAAAAATGGCGTAACCCTTACCATCAGAGATATCCAGTGGACACCCATCGGCGTCAGACCGGATGGCAGCGGACTTCCGGCCAGCTATACGGCAACTGCCAGTTATTCCGGGAAAGGGTGGGGTTCCAGGGTCACCGGCTATACCGCCATTTTACCGTATTCCGGCGAAGTGACCCGGGAAATCCCCGGAAAGGTGCAGTACACGCTGGTGTATGAGGAAATTCCGCCGGAGCCGGTGGAGGAAAAGGAAGGCATTTCGCCGCTGTTGGTATGCGGTGGGCTTGCGTTGATGGCGGCAGCTGGACTGGCCGGGTGGAATATGCGGGCCTTGAACCAACGGAAGGAGGTGGATTTTAAATGAAGAAGCTGTCCTGGATTGTGATGGGCTTGTTGCTTCTCACAGGTGCCGGCGTGATTGTCTGGAGCCTGTTTCCCATACCGGCTTCCTTTCTTTCGGGGAAATCTGTATGGGAAAAGCCAGAGAAAATGACGGCAGAATCCAGTGTCATTGAAATTTCAGAAGAGGGGGTGACCGTGATTGAGCCGGAAAAAACAGAAACTCCTGCAGAAACGGCAGCTTTTGTGCCCCAGACTGATCCCGATCAGGTGCCAGACACCGGCAACTACACCCTGCCGGAAAAAGCAGAGATGGAGGACGGAAGCATCGGCATCCTGACAATGGATACAATCGGCGTTTCTGCTCCGGTATATGAAACGGATGATGAGATGGAGGCCATGAAAAAGGGCATTGCCCATTACAAAACCACCAGTGCCTGGTCTGGCAATATCGGGTTATGTGCACACAATGGAACGGCTTCATACTGCTGGTTTCATGACCTGGACAAGCTGGAAAAAGGGGACATGGTGACCTATCAGACCGCCCTGGGAACCCGGACCTATGCAGTTTCAGAAATCAGGGAAATCGATGAAACTGACTGGTCCATGCTGGGACGGACCGAAGACAACCGGCTTACCATGACCACCTGCATTGATGCAAAGCCCGACAAACGGCTGGTGGTGCAGGCGGTGGAAATCGTGAAGGAGTGAAAATGAGATGAAACGATCAGGATTGAAACGGATCGCCGCCGCCTTTCTGGCTGCGGTGATGATGCTGACAGCCTTACCTGCCGCTGTTTCTGCGGAGGATGTGCTGGATTTGTCCGGTGCTGGTCTAGTCACCCAGGTGGACGGCATCACCGATCTGACAGAGGAAGATGTGGCGTTTCTTCCATCGGGTGAAGATGTTTTGCCGGAAATCGACGAGATTTCGGGCAAGCCCGAGATCCCCGATCCTTCCCCGGAAGAAACGGAACCGGAATTTGACCCGGAACAGAAAATCTCTGCGCTGGTGTTGGGTGCAAACAGCACTGCAACCCAGCAGATTACGACACATTGGGACTATACCTACTACCACGCCTTCCAGCAAAAGGAAGCACCCTGGGCCACTGCCACCATCGGCGGGGAGCTGGCCTATTGTGTGGACATGACCAACTTCCACACCAACAGCGGGGTGAACATGGGCAGCAGCACCACATATCCCAGTCTGAGCGCTGACCAGAAGTACATCCTGGGCCATATCATGCAGTACGGAGCCGGGGATGATAGCAACATCCCCTTCCATATGGCCACCCAGGTGCTGATCTGGGAGGTGGTTCATGGGAGAATGAATCTGGACACCCTGGAACAGACAAACAGCGATATTTACGA
>CALXFL010000242.1 GCA_944387515.1 uncultured Clostridia bacterium | reverse complement strand
CATGAGCAGCTGGACGGCCTGTGGAAGGTGGGTGTGGAGAATTATCCGGTGATTCCCGACTATCCCGACGTCTATTCGGATTCCCTGGAGCACGCCCGGACTATCTACAACGAGGACGAGATCATCGCCTATCAGGTGGGGCTGATCCGGCGGTTCCAGCCGTCGGTCATTGTGGGCCACGACATCAACGGCGAGTATGGACACGGCGCCCACCGGCTCAACACCGACGCCCTGATGCAGTCGGTGGAGCTGGCGGCCGACCCGACAGCCTATCCTGAGGTGGAGGGGGTCTGGGACACCCCCAAAACCTACCTGCACCTCTATCCTGAAAACGCCATTGTTATGGACTGGGACCAGCCGCTGTCGTATTTCGGTGGAAAGACCGCTTTTGAGATGGCAAAGGAGGGCTTTGCCTGTCATGCTTCCCAGACTCAGTATTTCAAGGTGGAACAGACAGGTTCCTATGACTGCCGGAAATTCGGCCTCTACCGTTCTACTGTGGGACCGGACACCACAGCAGACATGACCGAAAACCTGCCAAAGCGGACCACCAAACCGGACTGCGAGTCTCAGCCTGTTAGTGAACCGGAGTCCATGCCGGTGCTGGCGGTATCCCAGTCTGAGCCGGTGGATTCCCAGCCCGCAGAGCCGGTTGCTTCCGAAGAAGCCGGCGAGGTTTCCACCATGGTCTGGCCGCTGCTCATTGGGGTAGCGGTGCTGACCACAGCAATCAGCTTTATCCGGCTGCTGCGCCGCCGGTAAAGAAAAGGAGTCGATACTATGAAGGTCAGCATTGTGCTGCCCTCCCTCAACCCCGATCACAAGCTGATGCAGGTGGTCAGCGGATTGGTAGAGCGGGGCTTTCACCGCATCATCCTCATCAATGACGGCAGCGACGAGGCCCATATGGAACCCTTTCAGGAGGCCGCCCGATACCCCCAATGCGTCGTCCTGCGTCATTTCAAGAACCTGGGCAAGGGGCGAGCCCTGAAAACCGGCTTCAACTACTTCCTCTGCCATCAGGACGGGGACGTGGGCGTGGTGACGGTGGACGGCGACAACCAGCACCACATTGACGACATCGTAGCCTGTGCCCGCCGCCTGGAGCAACAACCAGATACCCTGGTGCTGGGGTGCCGGGATTTCTCCGGGCCGGAGGTGCCCGCCCGGAGCCGCTTCGGCAACCGGAGCGCCTCCTTTCTCTTTAAGACGCTGGTGGGATTGTCCCTCAGCGATACCCAGACCGGCCTGCGGGCCATTCCTGCCCGGTGGGTCTATGCCTTTGCGGATCTGTACGGGGAGCGATTTGAGTACGAGACCAACATGCTGCTGGAAATTCCCCGGCTCTCGATTCCCATGGCAGAACAGAAAATCCGGACCATCTACCTGGATGAAAATACCGGCTCCCATTTCCGGCCGGTACAGGACACCCTGAAGATCTGCCGGCTGCTGGTGAAATTCCTGCTGTCGTCGGTGGCGTCCTTTGGGGTGGATATTCTGCTTTTCTGGCTGCTGGGGCTGCTGCTCCGGCCGGTGGAGCTGGCTACCAGGCTGCTGATCGCCACGGCAGGTGCCCGGATCCTTTCCTCTTTGGTGAACTTCACCCTCAACCGCAAGGCCGTCTTCGGAGATGAGAACCAGTTGGGCGGTTCGCTTATCCGGTATTATCTGCTTTGCGTGGCGCAGGCAGCGGCTTCCTATGGAGGTGTTTATCTGCTTTCCCGGCTGACCGGGGAGCAGTATGCCACTCCTTGGAAAATTGCCGTGGATCTGCTGCTCTTTCTGGTGAGCTTTCAGATTCAGCGGGAGTGGGTCTTTGGCAAAAGAAAACAGGGAGGCAGCAGATGATGGAGCAGCAAACAGGAATGGAGGGCGTGCTGGAACTTCGCCGGCAGCGCCGGGAAAAGAGAAGGCGCAGGCTCCGGGGAGTGTTGCAGGGACTGTCCTTTGTGGGGGTGACGCTGCTGTCCCTGGCGGTCTTTGTCTTCGGCGGAAGTGCGATGATTATTTACGGACCCTCCCAGCCGGTACGGGACCTGTTTGTCATCACGGTCATGGAGACCAGCGCCGCCAAATTCCTCGCCACCACCTATCTGTCAGATCAGGAGATTGACGCCATCATCCAGGCCAATTCGGTGCAGACGGTGAATGAGGTCACCGACGTGACGATGGTAGAGGTGCCGGATACCAAAACGGAACCTGAAAAGGATGAAGAGCCTATTCAGGTGGAGGAGGTCGTCGGCCCTACCTTCAAGGGGAAAATGATGATTGTGCGGGATCCCTCCCGGGTTTATCTGGCTACCAGCGGCACCTTTGGCGCCGGGGCATCCGGAAAGCGGGTGGAGGAGATGATCGAACGGGATGGCGCCGTGGGAGGCGTCAATGCCGGGGGATTTGTGGATGAAGGCGGCGTCGGCAACGGCGGGCAGCCGCTTGGGTTGGTGATTTCTCAGGGAGAATACCTGGCCGGTGGCCGTCAGACGGCTACCGCCATGGCTGGCTTTGACGGGGACAACCGGCTGGTGGTGGGAAATCTCACTGGTCAACAGGCGCTGGATATGGGCCTGCGGGATGCCGTCAGTTTCGGTCCGGTGCTCATTGTCAATGGCAAGCGGGCAGAGGTGGAGGGCACCGGCGGCGGTGTCAATCCCCGGACTGCCATCGGCCAGAGGGCTGACGGCACCGTCCTGCTGTTGGTCATCGATGGCCGCCAGCCCCACAGCATCGGCGCTACCTATAAGGACATCATCGATGTGATGGAGCAGTACGAGGCGGTCAATGCCTGCAATATGGACGGCGGTTCCAGCTCTCTGATGTTTTATCAGGGCGAGCTGATTACCACCTGCGCCTCCCTCTATGGCTCCCGGCAGCTGCCCACAGCCTGGCTGGTGAAAGAAGAGGGTGAATGATGGCTGAGAAAAAGAAATTCCGGCTGTTTCCGCTGATCTTTTCGCTGTATACCCTGCTCTGTCTGGTGGCTGCGGGTACGGGGCTGTGGCTGTTATGGGGCTTTCTGGATCAGTACGACCGCAACAGCCCTCAGCAGATTGTCCGCTCCTTTGCCCGGCAGGTGGAAACAGGAGAGTATGCCTCCCTGCTGAACGGCGGCCAGCTTCAGCCCAGCCGCTTTGACGATGCGGACCGGATGGAGGCGTGGCTGACAGACAACCTTGGGGGCAAGCGGATTTCCTGCCGGCCGGCAGCTGGCAGTGAAAAGGAGTATCTGCTGTCGGTGGATGGCCGGGACTTTGCCCGGGTTCGTCTGGAACCACAGGGAAAGCCCAATCTCTACGGGATGCAGCCCCATCAGGTGACGGTGGTGGAAACCATGGTGGAGCTGATTCCGGAGATCACCATCACGGCACCAGCTGAAGCAGCGGTAACAGTCAACGGCGTGTCGCTGGAAGCGGCAGATGGAGAGGATGCTGCGGAATCCGGTGTTTATACCGGCCTTCCGGAGGGGTATCTGCCGCCTCAGCTGGTCAGCTACCGGCTGACCGGATTGGCCGGGATGCCGGAGGTCACCGC
>CALXFL010000241.1 GCA_944387515.1 uncultured Clostridia bacterium | reverse complement strand
AGTCCGGCCCGGGTCATCCGGCCCCTGACCCAGGAGGAGATCGCCCACAACCGGGAAAATGCCAGCGTCTATGTCACCCTGGCTCAAAAGGAAAAGGCGGCAGCTGTCCGTTTCGGATAACAGCTGCCGCCGGTTGAGACGGTTATTCTTCCAGAAGCTGGGTCATCTGCTCGTCGGTGAGCTCCATGTGGTAGAAGAGCTCATAGAAGGAGCGGATGGTGTCCTCCATGGACTCCCCGTACACCTCGGGGTAGAGGATGCTGCCCACCCAGGCGATGCCTGCCAGCCGGTTGGGACCGGTGGGGCGGTCCACCCAGGCAAAGGGGGACTTGGGCACGCCGTAGATCTGGCCGCTGGCCACTGCCTGAAGGGAGGAATAGGTGGGGTCCTCCAGCATGGCTCTGGCGGCGGCGGGGCCGGTGAGATTTTCCTTGGGCTGGCCGTTGACGAAGATATACTGGGGATCCCAGCTCAGCAGCTGCTCTGCGGTGATCTGCACCCGGCTGCCGCCGTCCAGCTCGATTTTGGCCACATTGTCGGCGCCCAGCAGCTGGAACACCTCGGCAGAGGGAGAGCCCTCAGGGGCCGTTTCCAGCGAGTCGGAGCCGTTGCCGTAGTAGACGGTGGGAACAGTTTCCGGCTGGTTGGCAGCGGCCTTTTCCAGCAGGTCGGCGGCATAGTCGGCCAGGGGCGCAGCGGCCTCCTCCTGACCCAGCACCTCACCCAGGAAGGTGTAGGCCTCGGGGGTGGCGGAGAGGGAGCCGTCCACCATGATGACCGGGATGCCCAGCTGTTCTGCGAGGGTGTCGGCCTTTTCCATATTGCTGTCAGTGATGGGGCCCATCTGGATGCAGGCTTCGGGTGCATCGGCTACGATGGCTTCCAGGTTGACCTCGTCGCCCATACCGTAGATGGGCAGGTCCCGGTACTCCGGCAGAATGTAGCTGACTTCATAGTCGTTGAAGGCGTAGTTCCAGCCCAGCAGCATCTCCGGCGCCAGGGTGTAGAGGGTAATGGCAGCAACCGGGTCGGTGCAGTAGACCTTGGAAATTTCCACGCCGGTGAGATCAATCTCCCGGCCGGCCATGTCGGTGATGACACCATCGGTGGAAGTGGTGGTTTCGCTGGATACGGAAACGGTGCTTTCCTCTTTGGAAGACGCAGAAGGCGTGCTTTCAGCAGGGGCGGTGCCGCAGGCTGACAGCATCAGGGCAGCGGCCAGGACCGCTGCGGTCCATTTTTTCATGAAGATCTTCCTTTCCGGGTTTCATTGCAATTTGGTCGGAAATACAGTATACTTTTGCTGTAACAAGATAGCACATTTTTATTTCAGTGTCAAGAAATGAAGGGAGTACAGCTTGGAAACCAAGGGAAAAAAGTTCAGGTTTGGCCGGGTGATGCTGCTGCTCACAGCAGTCAGCCTGCTGCTTATTGTGGGCTCCTTCGGGGTGGGATATTACCACATCGCCCCCTGGGAGATTTTACCGGCGCTGTTTGGCGGGGATTCTCCCCAGCTGACGGTGCTGAAAAACCTCCGGATGCCCCGGATCCTGGCAGCCTTTGCCATCGGCGGCGCACTGGCGGTGGGGGGCAGCGCCTATCAGGGCATGTTCAAGAATCCGCTGGTGTCGCCGGATATCCTGGGGGTGTCGGCGGGAGCGGGACTGGGGGCAGCGCTGGCCATTACCGCCGGGTCACCGGCCTGGGGCGTCCAGCTTTCGGCCTTTGTCTTCGGCATCGGAACGGTGGTGATCTGCTACCTGGTGGTGCACCGGGTGCCCTGGAACCAGACCGTCAGCCTGATTCTGGCCGGAACGATGCTCCAGACGCTGGCAAACGCCGGGGTGACGATGCTCAAATACCTGGCGGACCCCGATGACACCCTTCCAGCCATCACCTTCTGGCTCATGGGAAGCCTGGCCAAGGTGGAAATGGAGACGCTGGGTGCGGCAGTTCCGCCCATGGTGGTGGGCTTTGTCATCCTGATGGGGATGCGCTACCGGCTCAACGCGCTGACGCTGGGGGACGACGAGGCCAGAAGTCTCGGCATCGATCCCCGCCGGACCCGGGCAGTGGCCATCGCTGGCGCCACCCTGCTCAGTGCATCGGCGGTCTGCATCGGCGGCCTCATTGGCTTTGTGGGACTGATGATTCCCCATGTGGCCCGCTGGCTGGTGGGGCCCCAGTATGGCCGGCTGCTGCCGGCCTCCTGCCTGATGGGCGGCTGCTTTCTGCTGCTGATGGACGACATGGCCCGTTCCACCCTCACCATGGAGATTCCGCTGGGCGTCATGACGGCGGCGGTGGGCGCACCCTTCTTCCTCTGGCTCATCACCCGGCAGGGAGGTGACGCCCGATGAAATTGGACGTGCAGCACCTCACCGGCGGCTATGGACGCCGCACTGCCTTGGAGGACGTGAGCTTTTCGCTGGAGACCGGAAAGGTGCTTTGGGTGCTGGGCCCCAATGGCAGCGGAAAGTCCACCCTTTTCCGCACCCTATTGGGCCTTCAGCCCCGGAAGGGCGGACAGGTTCTGCTGGACGGCCAGGACACCGGCCGCTGGAAGGCCAGCGAGATGGCCCGGTATTTCTCCTACATTCCCCAGTCCCACACCCCGGTTTTTGACTACCCGGTGGAAGAGGTGGTGCTGATGGGGCGGGTTTGCCACCTGAAGCCGCTGCAAAGCCCCGGAAAGGCCGACCGGGAGCTGGCCATGAAGGCACTGGAACAGATGGGCGGCCTGCATCTGGCTGGACGGCCCTACACCGCCCTGTCCGGCGGCGAGCGGCAGCTGGTGCTCATCGCCCGGGCCCTCTGTCAGCAGGCCCGGTTTGTGGTCATGGATGAGCCTGCATCCGACCTGGACTATGCCCGCTCCCTGGCGGTCTGGCGGGCGGTGCGGGCCCTCACCCGGCAGGGCTGCGGGGTGATGCTCTCCTCCCATGCACCGGAGAATCCGCTGGAAAGAGAGGACCGGCTGCTGCTCCTCCGGGAGGGGAAGATGGTGGCCTGGGGGACGCCGGATCAGGTGCTGACGCCTGAGGCTCTGGAAGCGGCCTACGGGGTGCCCATGGAAATTCTGGAGGCGGTGGATCACGCCGGACGAAAGCGGCGGATCTGTGTGGCTAGAGAATAACAAAACGTCCCATCCGGTTTTCCGGGTGGGACGTTTTTGTCAGCCCGGTCAGCCGTTGGCCCGGGCGGTGTCGATGAGAGCCTTGAGGTTTTCGTAAGGCACGTCGGGCTGGATCTCCTGAGAGGAGCAGGTGATGTACCCGCCGCCAGCGCTCATCAGGTCAATGACTCGCTGGGTTTCGGCGGCCACCTCGTCAGGGGTGCCGAAGGGCAGCACGCCCTGGGTGCTGATGCCGCCCCAGAAGGTGATGTGCTGGCCGTAGGTGTCCTTGAGGAATTTCAGGTCCATGCACTCGGGCTGGACGGGGTTGAGGATGTTGACCCCCAGTTCCACCAGGCGGTGGGAACGTGGATCATGTAGTTGCCGATGGACAGCTAGACGGCCTGTTCCTTGGTAATG
>CALXFL010000240.1 GCA_944387515.1 uncultured Clostridia bacterium | reverse complement strand
GTGAAGGACACCGGTATCGGTATCCCGGCAGAGCTGAAGAGCCGGGTATTTGAGCGGTTTTTCCGGGTGGACAAGGGTCGCAGCCGCAGTGTCGGCGGAACCGGCCTGGGCCTGTCCATCGTCAAGCACATCGTCACTCTGTACGACGGCACCATCCAGCTGGACAGCGAGCTGGGGGTGGGGACCACCATTCAGGTCAAGCTGAAGTATCTGAAAAAGTCCGATCTGTCGGAGGCATAAAAAGAGCCGGTGCGGAAAGCACCGGCTTTTTGCTTTACTCAGAAGGCGCCAGCACGATCTCGCTTTGAAAGTACTGCTCCTGAAAGTGCACCTGGGCCAGAATTTCCTCTTTTGTAAAGGTCTGACCTTCCAGACACACCACCCATTTGTCCTCCACGTCATCTGTCCGGTGAATGATGGCGATGACCTTGCCGGTAAAGGCTTTCACCGGTTCGGAAACGCCCAGCAGGTAGGCGTCTTGCTCCTCTCCATCGCCGCCCATGATGCCTGCTATATAGCCGTAGTTGATGGGGTAGAGGAGATCGGGATAGCGGGGGTGGCGGCTGCCCAGGGGGCGGTCAATGGTGATGGTGACGGTTTTGCCCAGCATGGGAAGACCTCCTTTTCATGTAAACAGGCCGCAGAGGTTTCTCTGCGGCCTGAATCGTTTTATGAAGCAATCACGCCAGAATCAGGCGTAGATGGCCAGCAGCACACCGGCTGCAACAGCGGAACCGATAACACCGGCTACGTTGGGGCCCATGGCGTGCATCAGCAGGAAGTTGGTGGGATCGGTCTCAGAACCAACCTTCTGGGAAACACGGGCAGCCATGGGAACGGCGGATACACCAGCAGAACCGATGAGGGGGTTAACCTTGCCGCCGGAGAAGATGTACATGAGCTTGCCGAACAGCACACCGCCAGCAGTACCTACACAGAAGGCCAGCAGACCCATAACGATGATGCCCAGGGTCTTACCGGTGAGGAAGTAGTCGTAGGAAGCGGTGGCACCAACGGTGACGCCCAGGAAGATGGTGATGATGTTCATCAGCTCGTTCTGAGCGGTCTTGACCAGACGGTCTACCACGCCGGATTCCTTCATCAGGTTACCCAGCATCAGCATACCGACCAGCGAAGTGGCATCAGGTACCAGGAAGGAGACAACCAGGGTTACCATGATGGGGAAGATGATCTTCTCGGTGCGGGAGATGGGGCGGAGCTGCTCCATCTTGACGGCCCGCTCTTTGGAAGTGGTCAGCGCCTTCATGATGGGGGGCTGGATAACGGGTACCAGGGCCATGTAGGAGTAGGCAGCTACCGCAATGGAGCCCAGCAGGTGGGGCGCCAGGGTCTTGGTGACCAGAATGGCGGTAGGACCGTCAGCACCGCCGATGATGCCGATGGAGCTGGCTTCTTCAGGAGTGAAGCCCAGCAGCAGGGCGCCGATGAAGGCAAAGAAGATACCCAGCTGAGCAGCAGCACCCAGCAGGAAGCTCTTGGGGTTGGCGATCAGGGGACCGAAGTCGGTCATCGTGCCGATGCCCAGGAAGATCAGCGGGGGATAAACGCCCAGCTTGACGCCCATATAGAGGATGTCCAATAGTCCACCTTCATGGAGCACAGCACCATAATCGATATCGTTGCCGATAAACAGGTCCATGTGGAACAGGCCGGAGTTGGGAATGTTGGTGAGCAGCATACCGAAGGCGATGGGGAGCAGCAGCAGCGGCTCGAAGCCTTTGGCAATTGCCAGATAAGCCAGCACACAGGCGATGCCGATCATCACCAGCTGCTGCCACTGGACGTGCACAAAGCCTGAATCAGCGATCAGGCCCTGGACGCTTTGAACAAATACTTCAAACATCTTTTCGTGTCCTTTCTTTATAGAATGGTGGAAGATCAGCAGGAACGGATATTCTCAGCGAGACCGGCATTCCGCCAGGCGGAGCCGCTGCTTCTCACCCGTCTGATGCTCTTGACCACATAGGACTTTCCGTCGCCTTCCTCAGCCAGAATGGCGGCCAGCGCTGCGGTGATGACAGCAGCGATCTCGTCCATATCCTCACCGGCAGCCATGGTCACCTGGGGAGCAGGTGCGGCGGGAGCCGGAGCAGCCGGGGCCGGAGCCGCAGCCTTGGCTGCGTGTGCCTCCTCAGCCTTTTTGGTGGCAGCGGAGGAAATGGCGCCGAAAGCCATAACGATGAGGACCAGCAGGATCAGAGCAACGAACACGATGATGATACCGGTGAGGACAGTGCCCCACGCTTCGTTCCAATCAACTGTGGGCATAGGATCAAATCTCCTTTTTCTAAATTTTTATATGAATCCTCCGAAGGGAGGCGAATGAAAAGGGGACCCGCAGATTTTCCGGCCGGAAAACCCTTATCTGCCGGAAGTGGCATACAGGTTGGTTTCCCAGGCGGGAATATAGGGGTGGTGCCGCAGCCGGATCTGGTAATCCGGCGCCAGGTCATGGAGCAGCAGCGGCAGGGTGAAGAAGTCACCGGTGCGGTGGTAGGCGGAGACCGCCAGCCTGGCGCCGGCAGCCAGCGTTTCACGGGCGCCCAGCAGGGCCTCCCGCTCGACGCCCTCCACGTCCATTTTAATGAGGGTGAAGGAGCCGTATTCTGCTGCCAGGGAGTCCACCGACCGGACCGGTACCTGAAGCCGGCCACTGGGGGAGAGGGCGGAATTCCGCCCCGCCCGCCCGTCGAAGGACAGGGTTCCATCCTGCTGCCAGATGCCAGCCTGCAAGGAGACCAGCGGGGCAGACAGGGTATCTGCATATTGGGAAAGCTTGCGGAAATTCTTGGGATCGGGTTCCAGTGCCACCATCTGCCCGGGATTTGGGCAAAAGTGGAGAAACTCTGCCACTGTGTCCCCGTCATAGGCACCCAAATCCAGGTACCGCTCCCCCTCACAAAGGGGCAGCAGGCGGGTGTAGACCTCCTCTCGGGGGGTCTCACAGCCGGTGAGCCAGGAAATCTTTCCGCTCAGCTTGAAGTTGACGGTGGCTTCCAGTACCCGGCGGGACTGCTCGTCCGCCAGCAGGGCGTGTGCCTGCCGGATCTCGTCCTCATGGGCTGCCAGGTAGTCCTCGGTGAAGAGCTCTCCCCCGAACACCGGAACATCCGGTGCATAGAGGGTGTGCCGCCGGGACAGGGAAATGATCTTCTCCATCAGCTCCGGCAGAAAGGCCGCAAAGCAGAGGAGAATCACAAAGTCGTCCCAGATTTCCTCGGTCTGGGCCAGCGTTCGCACCGGATAACCGGCAAAGGACTGCCCCCTGACAAATTCGTCGCTGGCAAAGATGCCGGCAACCGGAATCTGAAACCGGGCACACTGGTTGAGAATCTTCTGGGCGCCGTCTCCCATACCATATAACACGATGGGGCGCTGTTCTTTCTTGAGGAGGTTCCAGATGGACTCCTCCCGGATAAAATCTAGCAAATCCAAACTCCCCCATGTTAATGATACTGTTATTATAGCGTATTTTTTCTCCAATGTCCATAGTGTCGCCACGATTTTTTCATGATTTCCTGCTAAAAGAAATCCCTTTTTGCCAAAGA
>CALXFL010000239.1 GCA_944387515.1 uncultured Clostridia bacterium | reverse complement strand
ACCGAGCAGCCCGACGCCCGCAGCTCCTGAAACACCTGTTTCAGCTCCTTGATGGCGTGGGGGTCCAGGCCTACCATCGGCTCGTCAAAGATCATGACCCGGGGGCGGTGGAGCAGCGCACAGCAGAGACTTACCTTCTGCTGCATGCCCTTGGACAGCTCCTTGCCCAGCTTATCCTTCTTGTCCCACAGCTCAAACCGGGTGAGCAGCGCCTCGGCCTCCCCCTGCCAGTCGGTGAGCCGGTAGGCCCGGGCAATGAACTCCATGTGCTCCCAAACGGTGAGCAGGTCATAAACCGCCGGCATCTCGGGCAGGTAACCCAGCATCGCCCGGGCTTCCCGGGATTTGCCGGGGTATCCGCCAATGGTGATCTCCCCGGAAAACCGCAGTAGGCCTGCGATACACTTGATGATGGTGGATTTTCCGGCGCCGTTGGGCCCCAGGAGGACGGCAATCTGTCCATCCTCCACCTGAAAGCTGATATCCCGGTTGGCAATGACCTTGCCGTACCGCTTGGTGACGTTCTTTACTTCAAACATATGTCCTCCTTTGCCCGGGTTCCCGGGCGGCATGCCGGATTGACGTTACCGGCTGGTTTCAAGATAGCATCTTTTAGGCAGCACTGCAAGGCGGTCTGCAAAATCTAAGGCAAAGTGTGCAAAATTTAAGACAAAAATCCCCCGGGGGAGGGTCTTGATTCTGGAAAAAAAATAGTCTATAATAGTCATGGATTCTATCAATCTTTCTGACCCGCAAAGCGTTTTCAGAAAGACACCTGACAGAAAGAGAGGCATTGTCAATGGAAAAGCGCAGATACAAAAACACGGACATGGAAATTTCCCTGCTGGGACTGGGCTGCATGCGGCTGCCCAAGCTGGACCCGGAGAAGGATGAGATCGATTACGCCAAGGCCCAGGAGATCGTGGATTACGCCTATGCCCACGGCATCAACTACTTCGACACCGCCTACCGCTATCACGGCGGCGACTCCGAGCTGTTCGTGGGACAGGCCCTGAAGAAGTACCCCCGGGAGAGCTTCTATCTGGCCACCAAGCTGCCCATCTGGATGGCCGAGACCCCCGAAGACGTGGAACGGATCTTCAACGACCAGCTAGCCCGCTGTCAGGTGGAATATTTCGACTTCTACCTCTGCCACTCCCAGAACAGCGCAAACTTTGACAAGATTGTCAAGTTCGGCGCCTACGACTTCCTGAAGAAGATGAAGGCCGAGGGCAAGATCCGCCATCTGGGCTTCTCCTTCCATGACAAGCCCGAGGTCCTTCAGCGGATTGTCGATACCTATGAGTGGGACTTTGCCCAGATTCAGCTCAACTACCTGGACTGGGAGATGCAGGACGCCAAGGCCCAGTACGAAATCCTCGAAAAGGCCGGCATCCCCGTCATCATCATGGAGCCCGTCCGCGGCGGCTTCCTGGCTGCACCCGGCGCCGAGGCTGAGGCCAAGCTGGGGGCTGCTGCCCCCGACCGCAGCGTTGCTTCCTGGGCCATCCGCTACGCCGCTACCCTGCCCGGTGTCATGACCGTCCTGAGCGGCATGTCCAACATGGAGCAGATCGCCGACAACGTCGCCACCATGACCGGCTTTGCCCCCCTCTCTGAGGCGGAGTATGCCCTGCTGGACGACGTGGTCAACAACTGCCTGAAGAAGGACTTCGTCCCCTGCACCGGCTGCCGGTACTGCATGGACTGCCCCTTCGGCGTGGACATTCCCAAGATGTTCGCCACCTACAACAACTACGCCCTCACCAAGAACGCCGAGCGGTTCCTGAAGGCCTATCACGAGGCTCCCGAGTCCGAGCGGGTCCACAACTGCCAGCAGTGCGGCGCCTGCATGGAGCAATGTCCCCAGCACATCCAGATTCCCGAAAAGCTCAAGATGATCGGGGAACTGGTAGAGAAACTCTCCAAGTAATTCCCGTCAATCCAAGCCCGCTGGACACCCTCCGGCGGGCACATTTTTCAGAAAAGAGGTTTGTCACCCATGGAATACCGTTTCGCAGACCGGATCAACAACTTAAAACCCTCCGCTATCCGGGAAATCCTCAAAAACACCGACCCCAACGTCATCCCCCTGGCCGCTGGCAACCCGGCGGTGGAGTCCTTCCCCATCGCCGAGATGCGGGAAATCGCCTGCAAAATCTTTGACGAGCAGGCCGGCGTTGCCTTCCAGTACGGCATCACCGAGGGCTATCCCAAGCTCCGGGAGCTGCTCCGCCAGCGGCTCCACGACAAATTCGGTATGGGCACCGAAAACGATGAACTGCTCATCGTCAGCGGCGGCCAGCAGGCCATCGACCTGGCCACCAAGGTCATGTGCAACGAGGGCGAAATCATCGTCAGCGAAAATCCTGCCTTCATCGGCGCCCTCAACACCTTCCGCTCCTATGGCGCCAAGCTCAAGGGCGTGGACGTGCTGGACGACGGCATGGACATTGAAGCTCTGGAACGCACCTTCCAAGAAAATCCCAATGTCAAGATGCTCTACACCATCCCCTCCTTCCAGAACCCCCTGGGCACCTGCACCTGCCTGGAGAAACGGCGGGCCGTCTATGACCTCTGCGTCAAGTACGGCGTGGTCATCCTGGAGGACAACCCCTACGGCGAGCTGCGTTTCGACGGCGAGGACATCCCCACCATCAAATCCATGGACACCGAAGGCATCGTCATCTACTGCGGCAGCATGAGCAAGGTCATGAGCGCCGGCATCCGGGTGGGCTTTGTGCTGGCTCCCAAGGCCATCGCCGCCAAGATGACGGTGGGCAAGCAGGCCAGCGACGTCCACACCAACCAGTTCTTCCAGATGCTGATTGCTGAGTATATGGAACACTACGACTTCGACGGACACATCCAGAAAATCCGCGCCCTTTATAAGCACAAGAGCGGCCTGATGCTCTCTGCCATCCGGGAGACCTTCCCCAAGGAGGTGGGCTATACCATTCCCCAGGGCGGTCTGTTCCTCTGGTGCACCCTGCCCGAAGGCGCCGATATGCTGGCCTTTGTCCAGTTTGTCAAGGAACGGGGCGTCTCGGTGGTGCCCGGCGTGGCCTTCAATGTAGAGGAAGGCACCCCCAGCCGCTGCTTCCGGCTCAACTACTCCACCCCTTCCGACGAGAAGGTCGTGGAGGGCACCCGGCGGCTCGGTCAGGCGCTGCAGGAATTCCTGGCGAAATAAGCACAGTTTTCCCAAAGCCCGCTCTCTCCGGAAGGAGGGGGCGGGCTTTTCTGCTCCTGCCATTTCTCACAAAAATCCCCCGCCATTTTCTCTTTCCCCGCCCTTGACTCCACTGGGAAATCATGGTACACTGTTGCCATAAAAACATTTGATTTTCCTAAAATCAGAAGGACGGTGGTTCCATGAAAAAAACAAGCCGCATCCTCAAACGCAGCACCGGGTATCTCGCCGCTGCGGGTGTTCTGCTGGCGCTCTTCCTTTACAATCATATCCGGGTGGGTGGCAGCTATGCCCTGGGGCTGGCCCACAAGCACGTCAGCTTCTGGTGGGTCAAGCCCTCCGAAATCCACAGCATCTCCCAGTTTGTAGACATCCGGGTGGCGGCCAAGGTGGCCTTTTTCACCGCTGTGGGATG
>CALXFL010000238.1 GCA_944387515.1 uncultured Clostridia bacterium | reverse complement strand
TTGTGGCTCTCGTCGTTATGGCCGCCCTTCCAGGCCGCCGTCAGCCCGCTCTCCGGGTCCCGGGAGACGCCCACCTGGAGATTTTCCAGAAAGCTCTGGCGCTGGGGATGGTAATCCCCCTTCCGGGCCACCATCTCCCCGAAGGCCAGCACATGGAGAACACTCCGATAGGGGAAAAACCGGGTGAATTCCAGCTGGGTCTCCGGGTCAAAGAGAGCCAGAGCCAGCTGCTGAAGGGTGGGATCTCCCACCCGCTCCCCATACCGCCAGATCAGTTCCGCCGACACGGACGGAATGGGAGCGCAATCAGCAAAGTTGACGAAATGCCGATCAAAGAGATGCACCTGGTACATATAGGCGCCGATGCTGGCAATCAAGGGCTGGTCATAGACCTGAATGGCGCCACCGGTGGCCTCCCGCAGCAGCTCGAAACAGTCAAACAGGCAGGCACCGGCTGCATTCCAGTAGCCGGGCCCTTCGTCACAGCCACCGTCAGGCTGGTAGGTATCCAGGAACAGCTCGAGACAGGACAGCAGCCGCTGCATCAGCACGATCCGGTCAAAGCCCTCTCCAAACAGCATCGCCGCCGGCAGGCAGTTGGAAACAATCCAGGGCACCCAGTTGTTGATGTGGTGACCGCCGTAGCCCATCCAGGACATGGCGTTACCGTCCAACAGCGGACGGAGAATCCGGCTGGTGACCTTCTGGCGGATTCTCCGCTGGATGCAAGGGGACATCCGGTCGAAGTCCTCCCCAAAGAAGTAGCAGAGCAGGCTCAAGAGAGCGCCAGTCTCGGCGCCAAACAGGTCCACTGCCTGGAAATGCCCTGGGTCGGGCAGGCAGTCCCGAACGCCGTCGTAAATATGGGCATGATGATTGTGGGCGGGCACGGTCCAGGTAAACTCATCGCAAATCAGGTAGGCCTCATCCACAATCCGAGACAGGAACCGGCCCCGGTTCTCGCAGCACTCGGCAATCATCAGGTTGCGCAGGTTGACCCGGCGGTCATGGAAGGGTTCTTCATAGTGGGTGCGGCTGCCGTCCTTGTAAAAGGCCATATACTCCGAGGCCAGCAGCGGCGGGGTTACGGTTTCCAGAATCTCCTCAGCCCGGCGGATGTAGTGATCCTTCACGGCCTGGGGCACGGCGTCCCAGGCGTTCCGCTCCTCCTTTTTGGGGAGAGGGTGGAAGTCTTCCGGGGACTTGAGGTGGTTGCGGAGAAAGAATTCATGCAAATAAGCTGTCAGCATGGCATTTGCCACCTTTCCGGATGGGGAATCCGCCAGCATATGGGCGGTTCCCGGATAGTTTCAGCTGGATTATAGCACGATTTTCCCGGAATGGCAATCCCCTTTTTTATAAAAATCAGCCACAAAATACCGGTTCCCGCCACCCTCGACGGCGGATGGATTTTGTGCTATACTGAAAACTGAATCCATCTCAGGGAGGAATTTTATGGAAACCGGAGCACAGCAAACCCGCCGCTCCCTCTGCATCGGCCTGCTGGCCCATGTGGACGCCGGCAAGACCTCCATCACCGAACAGCTGCTCTACCGGTCGGGCGCCATCCGCAGCCCCGGCCGGGTGGACAGCGGCACCGCCCAGACCGATCAGCTGGGAGTGGAGCGGCGGCGGGGCATCTCAGTGCGGGCCGCCGAAGCCGGCTTCTGCCGGGGCGATACCCGTATTCACCTCATCGACACCCCCGGCCATGTGGACTTCGCCGGAGAGGTGGAACGCTGTCTGGCGGCTCTGGATGGAGTCGTGCTGGTGATCTCAGCCATGGAGGGCGTCCAGCCCCAGACCCGGCTCATCTGGCAGGCGTTGGAGCGGATGGGGATTCCCACCCTGCTCTTTCTCAACAAAATCGACAGGGCGGGGGCCTCGGTGGAGCGGACCCTCGATGAAGTGCGGGCGCTGCTCTCTCCCCGGCTGCTGGTGGCAGCCGAGGGCATCGATGTGGGAACCGACGAAGCGGCCGTACGGCCCCTGATTCCCCATGAGCTGGACACCCTGTGGGAGGACGCCCTGTCGGCAGCGGCGGAGTATTCCCCTGAAGCGGAAGAAGCCTTCTTCGCCGGGGAGCCGGTGGAGCGGGAAACGCTCACCGGCTGGCTCCGGGAAGGCGTTGCCGCCCGTCAGCTCTTTCCGGTGCTGCTGGGCTCGGCCAAGACCGGCGCCGGGATGGAGGAACTGCTGGACGGGCTCTGCTGGTGGCTCCCCGCCGGGGAGCAGGGGCCGGAGGCCCCTCTGTCAGGAGTGGTCTACCGGGTGACCCACGATACCATGGGCCGGGGCGCCCATCTCCGGCTTTTTGGCGGCACTCTCCAGAACCGGGACACCCTCACCCGTCCGGACGGCACCCCCGCCGGCAAGGTGAGCCAGATCCGCCGGTTCCAGGGGGCCAAGGCCGCCGACCTGGGAAGTCTCTCCGCCGGAGAGATCGGGGTGGTGTACGGCACCGACCTGAAGGTCGGCGAGGTGGTGGGCCAGGACCCGGGGCGTCCTGCCTGCCAGCTGGCAGTGCCGGTGCTGACGGTACGGGCCTTCCCGCCGGATCCAGCTGAACTGCCCGCTCTGGCGGCAGCCCTGAGCCAGCTCACCGATGAGGACCCACTGCTCCAGCTCTGCTGGGTGCGGGAGAAGGGAGAGTTGCACCTGAACATCACCGGCGTCATCCAGCTGGAGGTGCTGACCGAGCTGCTGGCTGAGCGGTACGGACTGGAGGTCCGGTTCTCCCGGCCCAGCGTCCTCTACCGGGAGACGCCCGCTTCTGCCGCCACCGGACGAGCGGTGTACCTAAGCCCCAAGCCCTGTTGGGCCATTGTGGAGCTGGCGGTGGAGCCGCTGCCGCCGGGAAGCGGCATCCGGTTCCAATCCGCCATCAAGGGCGGCACCCTCCCCTACCAGTACCAGAACCATGTGGCCCAGTCCCTGCCGGGTGCACTGGAACAGGGGCTGATGGGCTGGCCGGTGACCGACGCCGCCTTCACCCTCACCGACGGCCAGAGCCACCACGTCCATACCCATCCGCTGGACTTCTTCGTCGCCACCCCCATGGCGGTGATGGACGCCCTGGAAAAGGCGGGCACCACCCTGCTGGAGCCGATGCTCCGGGTGACCCTGTCGGCGGGCGAGGATCTGCTGGGCCGGGTGGTGGGGGATATGCTGGCCATGCGGGGCAGCTTTGACACCCCGGTGATCCGAGACGGCAGCTTCACCATGGAGGCGATTCTGCCGGTGTCCACCTCGCTGGACTACCCGGTTCAGTTCCGCTCCATGACCCGAGGCGAGGGCAGCTGGTTCTCCGCCTTTGACGGCTACCAGCCCTGCCCTCCTGAACTGGGCGCCACCCTCCCCCGCCGCACCCCTGACCCCCGGGACCGGGAGAAATGGATTCTCTACCGCCGAGGCGCCATCCGGGATGGAGGTGGGGGTATCACTTAGATAAAGATACCACACCAATCCCACGCTGACTTTTGCTCAACTGATACAGCCGGAGGGCTGGACAACAAAAAAAGGCGGTATGCGCCCCGTGGAGGGGTAGCATACCGCCTTTCCTTGTGGGGGTTTCCAAAGGGGGGGTGGACAAGGCGGCCAATCCCTCAAAGTGCTTGTCCGCGCTCTTTCTGATTTTGAGGTATTCAGTTTTTCAAAA
>CALXFL010000237.1 GCA_944387515.1 uncultured Clostridia bacterium | reverse complement strand
GCCTTGCAGAACGCCATATTCCCTTTTATTTTATCCCATTCCCCCAAAAAGGTCAACGGCATTTCTATGAACAGTCAAAAAAAGCGGAAATACCCATTTTTAGCTGGATTTTTGTCAGATTTTGTGGTATCATAGCTGCAAAAGAGCCGCTTTTTCAAAGCGGCGGATGGGCCGGAACAGTCCCGGAACGGGGGTGGCTCCGCCATCCTGAAGGGGAGATTTTTTCTTGAAAAAAAGTGTCAGAAGACTGTGGATGGTGCTGAGCCTGGCACTGGTGACGGGTGCGGCCCTGCTGGCTGTCCGGATGCTGCCGGCAGGGGAGGTCATCGAGACCGGCGTATCCCTGCCGGAAAGCCCGGCGGAAACGTCCAGCGAGCCCGCTTCCACCCCAGAGCCCTCCTCCCAGCCGGAGCCGGAACCGGAGCCCTCGGTGGTGACCTTCCTGTCGGCGGGAGACGACCTGATTCACAACTCCATCTATGAGCAGGCAGCCGCCCGGGCAGAGAACGGGGGCTACGACTTTACTTATGCATATGCCAATGTGGCCGAAACCATTCAGGCCGCCGACATTGCCACCATCAACCAGGAGACGGTCATTGCCCCCATGTATGAGCCGTCTACCTATCCTTGCTTCAACTCGCCGCCCCAGCTGGCCGATACCCTCCAGGACATCGGCTTTGACGTCTACAATGTGGCCAACAATCATGTGCTGGACAAGGGGGAGACGGGGCTCATCAACTGCCTGGAATTCTGGCGGGACAGCTGGCCGGATGCGCTGGTCACCGGCGCTTACCTCAACAAAGAGGACGCCGGAAACATTCGTACCCTGGAAAAGAACGGCCTGACCTTCGCCTTTTTGGGCATGACCGAGCTGACCAACGGGCTTTCACTGCCCCAGGGCAGCGAGGTGGTGCTGGTGCAGGGAGAGGATGAAGCGGCCCTCCAGAGCCGAATCCAGGCGGCCCGGGAAGTTGCCGACGTTGTCATTATGAATGTCCACTGGGGCAACGAATATACCCATACTCCCACCGAACGGCAGCGGTATCTGGCGGAAAAGATGACCGACTGGGGCGTGGATATCGTGATTGGCCACCATCCCCACGTCCTTCAGCCCATCGAGACCCGCACCACCGCCGACGGGCGGCAGGCGCTTATCGCCTATTCTCTGGGCAACTTCATTTCGGCACAGGACCGGCCCGCCCGGATGCTGGGAGGACTGTTGTCCTACACCGTCCGCCGGGAGACACCCGACAGTCCCATTGAAATTACCGATGTGGCGCTGATTCCCACTGTCACCCACTATGATCGGGGATTCACCAACAACCGGATCTACCTGCTGAGCCAGTACACCAATGAGCTGGCCCAGAGCCACGGCGTCCGGAGTAACTACCCCGAATTTGGACTGGATTTCATCCAGGATACCCTTGCCGAGGTCATCGGCAGGGACTATCTGCCGGCAGGAACGCTGCCGGAGGAACCAGAGCAGCAAAACGCAGCATGACAGGAAGGCCCGCTCTTTCAGAGGAAGGAGCGGGCCTTTTTTCAGGAGAGGTGGGCGGTCGTGCGCGTTGCGCCGCCGCCCTGTGGGGGTTGTCAGGGAATGAAATTCAGTTGGATGCTGCCGTTGGAGGTAGCGGCCGTCAGCTTGCGGCTGCCGCCCTCTCTCCAGGCCGGCAGGTTGCAGGGGGCGTTGCTGGTGCCGCTCTCAATGGCGTAGTCCTCCATGGCGCCCACCAGGGTGCCGCAGATTTTGCTGTTGCTGGTGTGGAGGGAGACCTCCCTGCTGTCCAGCCGCTGCACCTCCAGCTTGCTATTGGAGGTGGTCAGGGTGGCATGCTGGGTCAGGGTGCAGTCCTCCGCCAGAATCTTTCCGTTGGAGGTGGCGGCGTCCAGTGTCTCCCCCTGTACCTGTTGGAGCCGGATGCCAGCGTTGCTGGTCTTGAGCCAGAGCGTCTCCCCCGACAGTTGCCGGGCCTCGATGCCGCCGTTGCTGGTTTTCGCCTCCAGACGGAGGGTGCAGACGTCCTGGAGCCGGATGGCACTGTTGGTGGTGCTGCACCGCAGCTCTGGCGCCGATGCCGACGAGATGATGATGGCGCTGTTGTGGGTGGTGAGCACCGCTTCTGCCAGCTGAGAGAGGTTTTCCAGCTTGATGCTGCCATTGCGGGTGTCGGCCTCCACCGCCCCCATCCATTCGGAGGGGACAAAGACCTCCACCGTCTCGGTGATCCGGACATGGAAGATGGAGAAGAAGCCCCGGATGCCGGGCTTTTTCATCCGGTGGCGGAAGGTGAGGATGCCGCCCTCGACCCGGCAGTCCACCTCGTCCCAGATGGGGTCGGCCTGGTAGCGGATGTCCAGCCGGGGGCCGGGCTGGATGTGAATGGACAGGTCCTCAGCTGTAATCACCACCCGGTGGATGTCCGCTGCGTTGTGAATGTCCCCTGCAATTCCTGCCTCAGGGGTGCCGCTTTCCGGAATGGATGCTTCCGGGCGGCTGGACTCTCCAGGGATTTCCCCGGCAGACGCCTCCCGGAACTGGGCTGCCGCCTTTACGGGATCGCCGAACCGGGCGACGCATTCCTCCTCGGTCAGGCCCTGTTCCATTCCGTCACAGATGTATTCGTCGTAGTATTCGGTGATCTGCTGCCGCTCTGCGGGGGAAAGCGGCTCCAGCGCCTTTAAAAAGGCGTCGAGAAATTCCTGCTTGTTCATCTGCGAACCTCCCAGTCTCTGATAATCTGAAAAATTTTGCCAGTCTCTGCCCATTCCTTGGCGGATTCCTGCCGCAGATCGGGGTGATGTTTTTTGTGCAAAATGGGTCCATGCTTTCCGTTAGTAGGTTGCCATTTTTTCATATAGATGCCTCCTATTCCGCTGGTTTTGGAGTTTGATTCTGGAGCTGCTGGTTTTTGACAAATTGGTAGATGCGCTGCATTTCCTCCCATTCAGTGAGGAAATCCTCCATTCGCTGCCGGCCGGCGTCGGTGATCTGGTAGTATTTCCGCACCCGGCCGCTGTGCTCTTGGCAGTAGGTGGTGAGGCTTCCGCCGGCTTCCAACCGTCGCAGAATGGGATAGAGGGTGGACTCGGTGATGGGAATACAATCCGAGACCCGGCTCACCAGCTCGTAGCCGTAAGAGGGGCCGCCGGCCAGCGCAGCCAGCACACAGACGTCCAGCACGCCTTTTTTTCGTTGGGTGTCCATAAGGTCCTCCTTTCATACTGTGTATTACATCCTATACAAAGCATACCATATAATGCATAGGATGTCAACAAAAAAATTCCCGGCAACCTGCCGGGAATCCATGGGAATTTTTGTCAGTTTTTTCAGTCAGGAGGAAGAGGAGAGGCCTTCTTCCAACAGGGAGCGCCGCAGGTGGGCAAGGAAGCGGTTCCAGAGGGCCTTCATTCCGCAAAAGAGCCCATATCCCAGCGCAAAGCCCACAAAGCAGTTGATCCAGCTGTTGAGATTGAAAATGATATAGTTTTCAGGACCGATGCCAAAGGAGTAGGTGAGCAGGTAGAGGAGATCCACCGATACGGTGAGGATTGCCGCCGTCAGCCAGAAGACCCACCGCTTTTTCACCCCCAGCTGATGGAAGGCCAGCGCCAGCAGCCATCCCACAGCGGTGAAAAAGGCCACCTTGGCCGCCACCCGGATGTCTACAAACTGGGAGATGCTGTGGATTTCGGA
>CALXFL010000236.1 GCA_944387515.1 uncultured Clostridia bacterium | reverse complement strand
GCCTTGTTGAGGCCGACGCTGATGCCCACCAGCAGCATCAGCAGCGCCAGCACCCACTGGGAGGCGTCTCCGATCCACTGGGAGACACTGGGGGGAAAGAGCCACTGGCCGCAGCAGATACCGGCCAGCAGACAGACAATTGCAATGATGACCATTTCTGTTCCCCTCCCTTCAGGACTTCCACCGGCGGGTCATCAGCCACACCAGCAGAACCGAAAATGCAATGCCGAGAACGGTCAGCACCAGGCTTTGCAGCCCCATCTGGGACAGGCGGGACAGAAAATCCGGCTGGCTGCCCAGCGAGACGCCCATGGCGAAGATCAGCAGGGCGGTGCAGACCATCTGGATCCGCAGGTTGATGGGGTTGAGCCGTTTGGGGAAGAAGCGGAGGCCAATGAGGATGCCCGCCACCATCAGCAGCATAATGTTCATGGTGAGAATCTCCTTTTTTGGGGTGTCAGCACAGAAAAAAGGGACGGAATTCTCCGTCCCCGGATAAACTGAATAGGGATTAGAAGCGGCGGCTTCCTTTGCGACGGCGGCGTTTGCGGCGGCGCTTGTTGTACATGACGGTGAAGGCGATGTAGCCGGCAATCAGCAGCACCACCAGCAGAATGACCAGCTTGAAGGCGGTGGAGGTGAAGAAGTTCTTGAGACAGCGCAGGAAGTAGAGCCAGCCGCTGCGCTCCAGGCTCTCGCCGGCCACCAGGTCGACGCTGGCAATGGTTTCATCCGCCAGCTTGATTTCCAGCGTGCCCAGTTTCTGTCCGGCAGTCACCGGTGCGTCCACTTCTTCGACCAGGGTCTTGATCTCCTGAAGGGAGGACAGGTCGATGTCCTTGCGCATCAGCCGCTCCACGTCGTTGGCAGGGAAGACGTTGACCACGTCGGTGTCCTTGACCATGTTGACCTTGACCTGGCCCTTTACCGAGGTGGTCTTGACCACCGTCCGGACGGCCCAGTTGTTGAAGGCCCACTCATAAAGCGACTTGGTGTCCACATAGGACAGGTTGTCGCTGATGGTATCGCCGTTGTCGTAGTAGATGGGGGCGCCCATGGTCACCAGGGTGTAGCTGTAGGCGTCCTTCTGGGCGATGGAGACCAGGTTCCGGCCGCTTTCATCGGTGGTGCCGGTCTTGATGGCCTTCATGTACTCGTAGTACCAGGTGCCGCCCCGGTTGGGGTCCATCATCGTGCAGGTGTGGGAGATGGTGCGCTCCTCGCTGTGCTTGTTGGTGGCGGGGAGGGTGTATTTGTTGGTAGTGGCAATTTCGGTGAAGATGGGGTACTGCATGGCGTACTTGGTAATCAGGTACATGTCCTTGGCGGTGGTCACCTGATTGGGGTCATGCAGGCCGTGGGGGTTGGTGAAGTTGGTGCCGGTGCAGCCGATTTCCTTGGCCTTGTCGTTCATCATCTGGACAAAGGCGGCCTCGTCTCCGTTGCAGATCTTGTCCGCAATAATGCCGGCGGCCTCACAGGCCGACCGCAGCATCAGGGCATAGAGCAGGTCAATCATCCGCATCTCCTCGCCGGGACGAATGTCGGCATTGGAGGCGCCCAGACCATACAGCTCGTCAAACACCCAGTAGGGCGCCGTGGCGATGGTGCCTTCCAGATCGTCGCAGTTCTCAATGGCAATAACCGCCGTCATGATCTTGGTGAGGGATGCCGGATAAACGGCGGCGTCGGCGTTTTTCTCGTAAATGACCATGCCGCTTTCGTTGTTGACCATATAGACGGCCTGGCTGTTGACGGCAAAGCCGGTGATGGGGTCGGTTTCAACGGCCAGCACCGAGGCTGGCAGCATGGTGATGATGACCACCAGGGTGGTGAGGATGGCAAAGAGTTTCTTTTTCATGGAATCCCTCCCGGAGTTTTTGCGGCCCGACATTATATCATGTAGCAGCCTATGGAGAGGACGACGGCAGCCGTCATCCGAACAATCAGGTTTTGCAGCTTTGCAGTTATTATACCATACTTTTTTCCAGCGGAAAAGCCCTTCTTTCCGGGAAAGCCAAAAAACTTGCAGTTTTGGTGTCAGCGGGGGCGGGGAGGGGCGAAAAAGCGGTTTTTTAAGGGCTTTCTGAAAAATCCCAATGGAAGAATTCTGTCTTCTTACTTTTTGTAACAATTCTGTGTATTTCCTTGTTTTCAGAAACGCCCGGACCCTTTTTATAGGAATCTGCCGAAAAAAAACTCTTGCCAACCGGGCAAAAATAGTGTATAATGGTTGAGCATGAATGAAATTGCCAGGAGCATGCGGCCGGACATACGGAGCTGCGGGTCCTGTGCGATGGGACACCGTGAACCATGTCAGGCGGGGAACCGAGCAGCATTAAGCGGAGCGTCCTGTGCGACACAGCCAAGCCTTTGGCTCCGTATGTCCGGCTGCATGGTCAGCTGTATGCCCCTGCCCATGGGCGGGGCTTTTGTTCTTTATTTGGAAAACCAATGCGAATTTCAGACGGAAAGGAAGTTTGGGGATGTATCTGGCACTGTACCGCAAATGGCGGCCCAAAGTCTTTTCCGATGTGGTCTCTCAGGAGCACATCACCCGGATCCTTCAGAACCAGGTGAAGCAGGGCCGGACGGCCCACGCCTACCTGTTCACCGGCTCCCGGGGCACCGGAAAGACCACCTGTTCCAAGATTCTGGCCAAGGCGGTCAACTGCCTCCACCCGGTGGATGGCAACCCCTGTCTGGAATGTGAGGTCTGCCGGGGCATCGAGTCCGGCGCCATTCTGGACGTGACCGAGATGGACGCCGCCTCCAACAACGGCGTTGACGACATCCGGGACCTGCGGGATGAGGCGGGGTACACCCCCACCGTCTGCCGCTACCGGGTCTACATCATCGACGAGGTCCACATGCTCAGCGTCAGCGCTTTCAATGCGCTGCTGAAGATCAGGGAGGAGCCGCCGCCCCATGTCCTCTTTATCCTGGCCACCACCGCGGTACACAAGGTACCCGCCACCATCGTTTCCCGCTGCCAGCAATACGACTTCCGCCGGATCCGTCCGGCAGACATTGCGGCCCGGCTTACTCAGGTGGCCGAAGGGGAATCCTTCACCCTGACCGAGGATGCCGCCCGGCTTATTGCCCGGCTGGCCGACGGCGGAATGCGGGACGCCCTTTCGCTGCTGGATCAGTGCGCTGCCTTTTCCCAGGAGATTGACCTGGATGTGGTGGCACGCACTGCCGGTATCGCCGGGAGCGACGCGCTCTTTTCCCTGTCCGACGCCATTCTTCGGCAGGATGCTGCCGCTGCCTTGCAGCAGGTGCAGCAGCTCTACGACAACGCCAAGGGCATTGACCGGCTCACCGCCGAGCTCATCGCCCATTTCCGGGATGTGCTGCTTTGCCGGTCGGTGATCGACCCGGTCCAGCTGGTACCGAGACTTCCCGCCGAGCTGGAGAAGCTCAAGGCTCAGGCCGCAGCGGTTTCGCTGGACCGGGTGCTGGAAATTCTTTCGCTTTTGCAAAGCTGCGCCGACCAGCTGTCCCGCAGCGTCAATAAAAAGGTGGAGCTGGAGATGACGGTCATCCGTCTCTGCTCTCCGGCTGCTGCTACAAATCCGCCGGAAAGACAGGCGCCTGCGGCTCCTGCCGCTGCGCTGCCCGCCGGTCTGGCCGAACGGCTGGAACGGCTGGAACAGCTGGTTCAGACCTCCGCCGTTTCCCGGCCCGAGCCTGTCCGCCGTTCCCGTCCGGC
>CALXFL010000235.1 GCA_944387515.1 uncultured Clostridia bacterium | reverse complement strand
CAGTGGAGGCTGCAGAGGAGGTACCGCCGGTAGAGGCAGTGGAGGCCTCGCTGCTGGTGGAAGGCTTGTCACCACAGCCGGTGATGACAGAAGCAATCATGGAAGCGGCCAGCATCAGGGTGAGAACTTTTGCGTTTTTCATAGGAAAATCCTCCTTGTGACTGAGATTTTTCTGTGAACCGGCCCGGCAACGGACCGGTATAAGCACATGAATCAACCTTTGACGGCGCCGATCATAACGCCTTTGACAAAATATTTCTGTACGAAGGGGTATACCACGAACATAGGAACGCAGGAGATGATGATCAGAACGAATTTCAGCATATCGGCCAGCCGTTGCCGCTCATCCATGGCGGCGGCATCGCCGATAACGGCGCTGTCTACCGAGTTCATCAGCAGAATGTTGCGCAGGTGGATCTGGAGGGGATAGAGATCCTTGCTCTTGATGTACAGCAATGCATCAAAGAAGGAGTTCCACTGTGCTACCGCGTAGAACAGAACCAGGACAGCGATGATGGCTGGAGAGAGGGGCACCACGATGGTAAAGAAGAACCGCAGGTTGGTGCAGCCGTCGATCTGGCTGGCTTCCAGCAGTTCGTCCGGAATGCTGGTGACAAAGAAGGTGCGGGCAATCAGCATGTTGTAGACCCAGACACAGTTGGGAATGATGACAGCCCAGACGGTATCAATCATCTTCAGATTGCTGACCACCATGTAAGTAGGGATCATGCCGCCGTTGAAGAACATGCAGATCATGAAGAAGGTGGTCAGCGCCTTGCGCCCGATGAGGTCTTTACGGCTGATAACGTAACCGCTGCTGACGGTGAGGGCAGTTGCAATCAGGGTGAAGGCAACGGTGTAGAAGAAGGAGTTGCGGAAGCCCATCCAGACATCCTTGTACTCGAATACCTTTTCATAGCCCATTGTGGTGAAGCCCTTGGGCCACCAGGTGACCTTGCCCAGGTTGACCAGGTTGGGGTCTGAAATGGATGCGATCAGAATGAACCAGAGAGGATACAAAACGATCAGCAGGATGATGCCCATGAGAAAATAGTTGAGGGCATTGAAGATGGTATCCGCTTTGGCATGATGGATTTTGTTTGTTGCCATAATCGTCCCTCCTTACCACAGGCTGTTTTCGCCGCCGCTCAGTTTACTGGTGAAGAAGTTGACCGAGAAAATGAATACCAGGTTCACCAGCGTATTAAAGAGGCTGACGGCAGTGGAGAGACCAAAGTCGGCCTGAAGCATACCATATTTGTATACCAGGGTGGCAATGATCTCACTGGCGGACATGTTCAGGGAGTTCTGCATCAGGAAGGCCTTCTCAAAGCCCAGGCTCATAATGCGGCCGGCGCTGAGGATGAACAGCACACAGACGGTGGGCAGCAGGAAGGGAATGTCGATGTAGAGCATCCGTTTGAATTTGGTAGCGCCATCCACCATGGCGGCTTCATAGTATTCGGGGCTGATGCCGGCCAGGGCAGCGATGTAGATGATGGCGTTGTAGCCGGACATCTGCCAGGTGTCCGAAAATACATAGATCCACTTGAAGAGTCCGGGGTCTCCCATGAAGTTGATGGGGGTTCCGCCCAACAGCTTGATCAGGGCATTGATAGGGCCGCTGGTGGGGGAGAGGAAGAAGTTGATCATACTGACCATAACAACGGTGGAGATGAAATAGGGGGCATAGGTGACGGTCTGCACCGTTTTCTTATACCATTTGCATTCCGCCTGGTTCAGCATCAGGGCCAGGATGACTGGGAACGGGAAGTTGATGAACTGGCTTAGGAAGGAGATGGTAATGGTATTGATGAGAGAGATGCGGAAGGTGGGCTGGGAGAAGAAACGGGTAAAGTTGTCAAAACCAACCCAGGGGCTGCCCCAGATGCCATCTACCGGCACAAAATCGCGGAAGGCGATCTGAATGCCGTACATGGGCCAGTATTTGAAGAGCAGGAAAAACAAAACCGTAGGGAAGATCAACAGGTAAAGATCCCAGTTACGGCGCACCAGTTTCATCTTCTGATGCCTTGCTTTGGCTTTGTCAAGGGATGCGGGTACCGTCATGGATTTCACGAAGGATTCCTCCTTTTCCAGTTATTTGCCCAGCATACGGAACATGGAGCGTTTATATGCCTCCACACCCTCCTGGTCAAAGGGGTTGATGCCGGCGGTCTTGCCGGAGATGGCGCAGGCGATCATGAAGAAGTAGAAGATCTGGCCGAAGGAAAATTCATCCAGCCGGGGAAGCAGCAGCCGGAAGCAGGGAACACCGCCTTCAAAATGTGCCCGGATGGTAGCGGCTTCCGCAGCCCGGTTGATTTCCAGGAAGTCCATATTGTCCAGGTAATCAAAGCGGTCTCCGAAACCGGGATCAGGCTCTACCACAACAGAGCCATCGGGTTCTCCTACAGAAAGGAAGGTTTCCATCAGATTCCGGCGTCCATCCTGCATGTACTGTCCGAGAGAGTGCAGGTCTTCACTGTAATTCACAGCGGTTGGGAAAACGCCCTGCTTTTCCTTGCCTTCGCTTTCGCCGAAGAGCTGTACCCACCATTTGGCGTAGTATTCCAGCTGAGGCTCAAAGGAAGCCAGTACTTCAATGTCAAATTTCTGCCGGTAAAGGGTCTGCCGCAAGGCTGCATACTGAATGGCAGGATGGTCATCTCCCTGAAGCAGCTCCTTCATCCGCAGGGCGCCCTGCAAAAGCAGCGGAATATCGATGCCAGCTACTGCCATAGGGAAGAGTCCCACCGGAGTCAGAACCGAGTAGCGGCCGCCCACCGGAACGGGAAATTCCAGGAAGGTGTAGCCGTTTTCCTTGGCGATTTCTTCCAGCCGGCTGCCATAGGTGCCGGTGAGGATAATACGCTGGGCAGCGCCCTCTTTGGTGTACCGTCTTTCCAGATACTTCCGAAGCACCCGGAAATGGCTGCCGGGCTCCAAAGTTTCGAAGTTTTTGGCGATGACATTGATGTAAATGCTTCTCTTGTCATTCAGTTGGCGGAGTACCTTTTGGAGAGCGGGTGCCGAAAGGGTATTGCCAGCGTAGATGATCTCGGGGGTGCCAGGGCGCTGAAGCGCTTTGATAACAGCACGGGCGGCCTGATTGGAACCGCCTACCCCTACCAGCACAAAGGCGTCAGCCGACTTGCGGATTTCGTCTGCTTTTGCCATCATGTCATAGTAGGCGCCGTCTTGTGCCATGGGCTGCATCCATCCCTTGACGTCAGCCTCCTGCTGGGGATCCTGTAAATCCTGCCAGGCTTTTACAGCCTTTCCGGTCATTTCCTCCAGGATTTTGGAATCGGCAAAAGGGGTCGCCATGGAAAATTCCAGTTTGATATCCTGCATGGACAGTATCTCCTTTCAGGCCATCTGGGCGTCCAGAAATGCCTTGGCTTTGGTATAGCGGTCAAAATCCTGCTCGCCGGTCTCATATTCTACGATAGCCCAGCCATCTTCCGGCAGGTATTCCTTCAGATAAGCCAGCAGTTTCTTGAAATCAGTCTCTCCGCCGCCCAGATCGGGGAAGAAGGGGGTTGCCTTGCCGACATAGCTGCTGTAATCTTCTTTCACTTCAGCATCGGCAGGCAGATAGGAGAGGCCACCGAAGTCTCTCAGGTGGACGTAGGAAACCCGTCCTCTGTTTTCTTCCAGAACCTCATAGAGGTCATAGCCGCCCTTCTGAATCCATCCCAGGTCAAAGCCGAAGCAGATATCCGG
>CALXFL010000234.1 GCA_944387515.1 uncultured Clostridia bacterium | reverse complement strand
GTTAATAGGTTCCCAGCTCCAAAGCTCTCTGTACAAAGTACCGGTAGGTTTCATAGTCCACGGTAGCGGGAATCGAATGGTCACTGTGTACCATGTAGTTGAAGCCCTTCATGGCCTCGGGAATTTTGGCCTCCAATTCCCGGTCAATGATTGCCCGGTCATTGGTGTACAGGGTCCGGACATCGATGCCGCCCATAAAGCAGATCTGATCGCCATACAGCTGGTGCAGCTTCAGCAGGTCCATGCCCGCCTTGATTTCGATAACCTGAAGGCAATCAATTCCTGCTTCGATCATGTGGGGCAGAAGCGGCTCCACAAAGCCGCAGGAGTGCATGATGACCGGCAGATTGTGTGACTTGGCATAGTCGATGGTATACCGATGGGCCGGCTGAATCAACTCACAATACATGGCAGGAGACATGAAGGGACTGCCTTTGTAGCCCATATCCTCGTAGAACCAGATGCCATCCGGATACCCTTCCGCTTCAAACAGCACTTTCTGAAGGTCAACCAACAGCCTGGCATAGGTATCGGCCATGTCCTTGACCCATTCCGGATCCAGGACCATGCCCATCAGCATATTTTCATGTCCGCAGACCGGATGAATGGATTCAAAGACATTGACCCCGCTCCACACAAAAAAGCGGCCTGCCGCTGCTGCCTCCTGTTTGGCTTTAAGGTATCCCTCAAAATTGATACGGCGGGGATCCGGTGTCAGCAGAGGCTTTATCTTTTCCCAGCCTTCCCAGTCCTTTACCCGAAAATCCACATGCTCCGGTGTGCTGTCGTGGAGCTTATGCCGCCGGAGCACAGCGCCGTTTCCATCCAGGAATGTGATGGTTTCCTCTGTTTCAGCTACCACCTGAGGTTTAAAATCCAGGTCTGCCACCAGATTGAACGCCCAGAACTCCTGTACGTCAAATCCAAAATGGTCCTCATAAGACTCCCCGTTTTTCAGGTGTCCTGCCTGCTCCCAGGCCTTATAGGTATCATTCCAGAAGTGTTCATAGAGACCGATCCGATCTACTGGCTGATGCTTCAGAATCCGTTGAATGCGCTCTTTTCCAGTCATATGCACTGCCTCCCTTGGATCAGGACCCGGGCCTTCTCCATTCAAAGTCCGTTCCTGGTATATGCAGACAGTATAAAACATTTTCATAAAATCAGGTAGCACACAACTGCACCCAGTGGGACAAAAGTCCCGCTATCTGTCAGCAAGGCGTCTGAAATCACTGGGGGACATCCCGGTATGCTGCCGGAATATCCGAGAAAAGTAAACATGATCGGGATATCCGCACAGAGCTCCCACCTCTCCCACCGGGGTGTGGGTGACGCTCAGCAGGTTCTTGGCCTGCTCAATCCGCAGGGAGGTCACCAGCTGACCGGGAGAAAGCCCCACCTCCTCCATAAATCGCCGGTGAAAGGCAGACCGGCTGAGGCCGGATTGCTGTATCAGAAAATCTACCGACACAGGCTGCAAAAAATGGCTGCGGATATAGGCTACGGCCTGGCGGATTACACGGGTATGCCCGGACAAACTGCGGCCCTGATGCTCCCGGAACAGCTCTGAAAAGAGCAGATACAGACTAGAACGCAGCTGAAACTGGGCCAGATCTCCTGCTGCATTCTGCAAATAGAGAATGTTCTCCAACAAACCGCTGAACCATTCGCTTTTTTGGGGCACCAGTTTATCCGGCAGGCTCTCCAACAGAGAATTATCATACCGGGCCTGGGCTTCTTCCGGACTGCCAAAGGTAAATTCTCCGCTGCGGCAGGTATTGCCTACCATATCCACAATGAGAATATAACACTCATAGGGTGGAACTCCCTGCACAACCTGACCGGGCTTGCGAAAATTGATCTCCCCCGCTGAAAAAGGCAGATACTGGCCATCTACCCGGATGCCGCCTTCTGACCGGATATAGTATTCCAGCTCATACTCATAAACGGTACGAATGGCATAGGATTCCGACCGGGCAGCCTCTCCCGTATATCCATCATAGTGACTGCACCGAAGCAAAGCCGGCGTTAAAAAGGGAGTGGGTAAAACTGTATCTTTCATCCTACTGTCTCTCCGCTTTTTGAAAGTACTTTGGTTCAGGCCTTACAAATTGCATGGGGGTGAATCGGATGCCATCTACCTCCTGTTCCCTGCCGGTATCCACAAATCCCAGTTTATGGTATATAGGAACTGCATAAGGGGAAGAATTGACGGTGTAGACATCCTGCCTGCTGTGCCGAAGCAGATACTCCCACAGCATCCGGCCAATGCCCTGATGTTGGTACCGGTCTCTTACAAAAAACAGACAGATATGACTGCGGTCACGCCGGGTGGCCAGTACACCTCTCAGCTCTGAGCCCTCATAGGCACCAAAAAACTCCATGCAGGCCCTGTTTTGGGGAGCCTCGATAAAGGTACGGAAGGAGGCAATTCCCTGTTCTGAATATTCCGGTGCTTCAAATTGCAAAAAGGTCTCCCAGATCAGCTTTACTGCTTCCTCCATCTGAGAATTGAGTAGCCTGATTCGCATTTTCTACACCTCCAAACCAAAAAGGGGGACAGCAGCGCTGTCCCCCATATTGCCCGCAGCTGAATCAGAAGGTAATTCTTCTCAGGTTGGGTTCGATCTTTTCTCCATAGCTTACCAATGCCCGGTCGATGATCTCCACAGCTTCCTCTGCATCACAGACATCATCCACCACCGTGGATTTCTTTTCCAGGGCCTTGTAGACCTCAAAGAAATGCCGCATCTCCTCATAAATATGAGAGGGCAGCTGCCGGATGTCGGTGTAATCGTTATAGGTGGGATCGTTGAAGGGAACGGCAATGATCTTCTCGTCGTAAGCGCCGTTGTCCATCATCTTGATGACGCCGATGGGATAGCAGCGAACCAGTGTCAGCGGAATAATGGGCTGAGAGCAGAGCACCAGCACATCCAACGGGTCACCGTCTTCGCCATAGGTACGGGGAATAAAACCGTAGTTGGCGGGATAGATGGTCGAAGTATACAGAATCCGGTCCAGAATCAGCAAACCGGTCTCCTTGTCCAGCTCGTATTTCTCTTTGCTCCCCTTGGAAATCTCAATCACACAAACAAAATCTTTGGAAGTAATGCGGCGGGGGCTGATGTCATGCCAAATGTTCATATATTGGCTCCTTCCTGTCTTATTTCTTTTTTAGTATAGCATATTTAACCCTCACTGACAATGGCATCCCCTACGAAAAGAGAAAAATATACGGCCATCTGTTTCTGCACAATGGACAAAATTGAATAAAAAAGTGCAGACTTCCCAATTAGAAGTCTGCCCAGATCAAAACAGATGGAGTTAAATTATAAAGGAGGGGGATTGAATTAGAAACAATGAATCGTTGTTTCCGATATTCAGTATACCATAGATAGGGTTTATATATGTGAATAAATTGTTAAGAAACAGGCGTTTCCGGCAATGCATTGGCTGTTTTGACCCGGGATCGCGCTGTTCTCAAAGTCCGGAAAAATTCCCGCAGCAGCTGGGCAGATTCTTCCGCCAGCACGCCGCCTTCAATCTCAGGATGATGGTTGAAGGGCTGGGAAAAAAGGTCCGTGAGACTGCCGCAGCAGCCGGCCTTGGGATCAGGCGCACCGAATACCACCCGCTTGATCCGGGCGTTGATAATCGCACCGGCACACATGGGACAGGGCTCCAACGTCACATACAAGGTCGCCTTATGGAGCCGCCATCCTCCCAAGGTCCGGCAAGCCTCTTCGATAGCCAGCAATTCAGCATGAGCGGTCGCCATCCGGTCAAGTTCCCGGCGATTGCAGGCAGCCGACAC
>CALXFL010000233.1 GCA_944387515.1 uncultured Clostridia bacterium | reverse complement strand
GTGATATTTGGGCTGTTGGGCAGCTACCGCCACAGCCTGGGAGCCACCCTTGCCCAGGGACTGGTGGAGCAGACCGCTCAGCTGATTCTGCTGGTGGTGCTGTTGGTGGGCCTGTGGGGGTATGAGCTCCACGCCGGGCTCTCCCTTCATCTGCTCTACCGGCGGATGCGGAAGGGGATTCCCCTGGACCACAACCCCCAGCCCAGCCGGCGGGGCATTGTCTGGGGTATCTGGGGAGTGGTGCTGGCGGTGGTGCTGGTGCTCTGCGGCATCCAGTACCGGAGCAGCACTGATGTTCCACTGCCTGACGGACCGGAGGGCCCCTGGCTGCTGCTGTCCGATCTGGGGATGGAGGATCCCCGGACCGTTATGATCTATTCGGACAGGGAAAACCGGCTGAAGACCGAAACCTCCCTGCTGGCCCGACAGCTGGAAAGCTGGGAGACCACCGAAAAAAGCTGGTGTGCCACCAAAACGCTGGAGCTGAAAAATGAGGAGATGGCCCAGTTTTACGCCCGCCAGCTCCTGGAATTGGGGATTTTCGCCCCTCCAGAGAGCTACCAGCAGGTGGAGGCGCCGGGATTGGACCTGGCCTTTTATGTGCCGGGAGGACTGGAGGTTGTGGCGGTTTTGGGAAACCGAGTCTGCTACATTCAGTGCCCGCTGATAGAAGCCCAGCCGAAGATCCTGGAAGCTCTGCCTGAGGTACTGGCCCGCCCCTGGCCGGAAAACCAGGATTGACGGAATTGTGTTCGCATTTTTGATGAAGAATAGGGAAAGCGCTGCCTGCCGGGCGGCGCTTTTTGTCTGTGTACGCTTTTTGCTATTGACAACGGAATTTCGTTGTGCTATACTTTGTATTGCTAATTAGTAATGCTAAGTATAGGAGATGACAGGATGGAGGAACGTTATGCCCAACAGTTCAAGAAGGGCGCACTGGAAATGATCCTGCTGGCGTTGCTGGCGGAGGGGGAGAGCTACGGCTATGCCCTGATTACCAGCCTGAATCAGCGGGGCGGGCCGGTGTTTGACGGCGCCAAGGAGGGAACGGTGTACCCGATTCTCTACCGGCTGGAAAAGGCGGGGCTGGTGGAATCCCGGCTGGCGCCGTCCGGCAGCGGCGGCAGCCGCAAATACTACGCGCTCACCGAGACTGGCCGCCGGAATCTGTCAGACATGACGGCGTTCTGGGGGGAATACCGCCGGTGTGTGGAGGAGTTTTTACTGCCAAAGGAGGAAATGATATGGACAGAAAACAGTATACCCGAGAGGTAAAGCGCCGTCTGAAGCTGGACCGGGCCGACCGGGAGGCCGTGTTGCGGGACCTGGACGAGATTTTTGAGACGGCTCGCCAGCAGGGGGAGCAGGACGATGCGGTTATCGCCCGGCTGGGTGAGCCGGCGGCCTTTGCGGCCTCCTTTGGGGTGTCCAAGGGCTGGAAGTGGAAACAGGCGCTCTGGTGGGTGGTCACGGCGGCAGCGGTGGTGCTGTTGTTGGCGGCACTGGCGCTGGTCATCGGACAGCATCAGACCATGACCGCCTCGGTGGGCATCATTGGCGGAGCGGACGGCCCCACCGCCATTCTGGTGAGCGGCGGCATTGATCCCGTGTTACTGCTGCTGGGGGCCGGACTGATCGCAGCGGCGGTATCGGTGGTGATCCGCTGGCTAATGCGGAGATAACACCCTTCTGAAATGGAAAAAGCAGGTTCCCGGCGGTGCGGGAGCCTGCTTTTTGGTTATGGGATGGGGATGCGGCAGGTTTCCTGAAAGAACTGCCGGATGTGGGCCTGATAGCCTGGGGTGTCCCGTCCGATGTCGTAAAAATAGGTGTAGATCAGCGCCATATAGTACCGCACATATTCGGGGTCAAAGCTGCCCCGGGAGCTATAACCGGCGAGAAACAGCCCGATTTCCTCCGGGGTGGTCAGAAACTGCTGCCCCGGTCGTAGAATCAGCGCCCAGGCGATGTCGAATTCTTTGTTTCCCAGACCAGATAGCTCAAAATCCAGCACGGCGGAAATGTGCCGCTTCTCCCACAGAATGTTGGCATAGTGGAAATCTCCGTGGCAGAAGCAGCGGTGGATTTCCTGGGGCTGACAGACTGTCAGGTAACGGTATACGGCCTCAAGCTGGTTTTGCTCAAAAAAGCTTCGATCCCGGATATGGAAAAAGCGGCGGTCCTTCACCGGCTGCCAGGCGCCTTTCCAGCTGTGCAGCGTTGCCAGCGTCTGTCCATATTCAAAGAGGTACTCCCGGGCGGAACGGATGATTCCCTGGCTGAGCAGCCAGGACAGCCGCTCGCCTTTTCTGGCCAGGGTGACCAGAAAGCGCTCCTTTTTGGCGTCATAATCCAGAATTTGGGGCGCCAGTTCCCACCCGAGCGCTTCAATGGTGTCAATTTCGTTGCGGATATCGGCACCAATCTGTCGGGCCACCTTGATGAAGACCTCCACCTCCTGCTGCTGATAGAGGGCGATGGCCTGAAAGACATCGTTTCCGGCGTGGGGATAGCCCAGTATCTTTTTCAGGGTGATGTGCCGGTAGGGGAGCGAAAAGGGATCAGAGGTGTCCCGCCATTTTTCCGGATGCTGCATGACGTTCCTTCTTTCTGCGGGTAATGTTTCATCAATGGGACAAAGAGAAGTTATCCCGGATGGTCTGGCGCACAGTCTGAAGGAAGTCCTGCTCCTCCTGGCGGAGGATGTGTCCCTTGGGGTAGAGGATGAAATCCTTGTTGAGGATGGCGGTGGTGGAGCAGGGACGGGTGACCATGCCCTTCTGGGCCAGCATCTGCTGGGGGATGGGGGGCACCCACATGAAGCTGTTCTTCACCTGCTTCAGCAGGTCAAACTGGCTACCCCGCTCGTAGATGTAGATTTTCCGGGAGGAGCCGGGCATTTCGGCCCCCGGGGAGATCTCAGACAGGGCCACCGGCGATTCCCGGGAATCGCCGTGAACAATTTCGATGCAGCCTCCCAGTCGGTGGTAGGGAATCTCGCTCAGCTCAGCCAGCGGATGGTCCTCCGGCAGCAGGATCTGAAGGCTGTATTGCCAGAGCAGTTCGGCGTGGAGCTTCATGTCCCGGAAGCAGGAGCGGAAATACTCCTCGGAAAGGGCCTGACACCGGAGAATGCCCAGGTCGGTGCTGCCGTCTCCCAGGTTGTGGAGGATGGTCATGGCGTCCGCTTCCTGAAAGTCGATGGCCATGGCCAGGGTGGGATCGAGGGTGTTCAGAAACCGGCAGAAGGCATCAGTGATGTAGGAGGAGCGGGGAACCGCCAGGCTCATGCGGATGCAGCCGTCGGGATGGGGCTTGTAGAGGGATTCCAACTCGTCGATCTGGGAGAGAATGGTGCTGGCGTAGGAGAGAAACTCCGCCCCCTTGCGGGTGACCTCCACCCCTTTGGCTGTGCGGTTGAAGATGGTGATGCCCACCTCCCGCTCCAGCTGCCGGATGGCCTTGCTCAGGTTGGGCTGTCCCATAAAGAGATTCTGTGCCGCTTTGGTGATGGAGCGGGTCTTTTCCACTTCGACGGCATAACGAAGATACTGTGTATTCATGGGCACGGATTCCTTTCCTTGGGCAGCAGCTGGCCCGGGGGCCGGCGGCCTGTTTTCTCACTCTGTTCTTTCTATTATACAGGAATTCGACGGATTTTTCAATGGTGGACCGCCCTGCTTTTCAACCTTGATTTTGTCTGGCCGTTTGTACTATGATAGGAAGGAAAAAACAGGAAATAATTCCCTGTACCATGATGGAATGTGCAGGAGGTCGGCAAATGAATCTGCCCATTGTGAAGGAGCGATCCTTTTATAAG
>CALXFL010000232.1 GCA_944387515.1 uncultured Clostridia bacterium | reverse complement strand
GTTGTTTACTATGCAGACATCCTTGCGTATTGCTGTCGTCGACGACCTGGAAATGGATCGCCAGAAGCTGGAGCATACGCTCACATCCTATACCAGCCGTCGGGAACTGAACTGCGTCATCGATAACTTTTCCAGCGGAGATGAGTTTTTGCAAAACTTCATGCCGGGCAAATACCAGCTTATCTTTCTGGACATCATGATGGATGGACTGAACGGCATGGAAACAGCCCGCCAAATCCGGAGGCAGGATCCTCAGGTCATTCTGATCTTTGTTACAATAGAGCCCAGCTATGCCATAGAGGGTTACGAGGTAGAAGCCACCGCCTTTCTCATCAAGACCGAAGGACTGGAAAGCAAACGGTTTGAACGGTTGATGCTCCGGCTGGAAAAGAAGCTCCGAGGGGATGCGCTGATTCAGCTCCCCGAAGGCGGATCCATCAGCAATCTTCCGGCGTCGTCCCTTCTCTACGCCGAAATCATCGACCATGAGCTGAAGCTGCATACTGCCGATACCGTCTATTCCCTGCGGATGGCCATGGAGGAGCTGAAGCCCGCGCTGCCAACCGACAATCGCTTTTTCGAATGCCACCGGGGAATCGTCATCAACCTGGACCATATCCAGGTGTTGGGACGGCAGGTGGTCACCATGAAAAACGGAGATGTCCTGCCAGTGAGCCGCCGCAAGCGCGCCGAGCTGGAAAGCGCCTATGCGGCCCGCAGCATCGCAAGAATCAGGGAGGGATTTTAATGCAACTGGCTTTCTATATTTTGTGTACTGCACTTCCGGTTCACCTGCTGGCCTATTACCCCTTTCTCCATAAATTGCGCACCTCCCAAAGGACAGCCGTGCTGCTGGTGGCACTGAACATCATAGCAGAACTTGGATGCGTATCCCTGGTAGCTGAAAATGGGATACCGGCTGTCCGTGTGGTAGAGTTTCTCTTTGCGCCGGTCAGCATGGCCGTCTATTTTTTCAACGTGAAGGTGGGATTCTCCAAGCTGCTCTTTACCTACATCTTCGCCATGGATTACCTGATGATTGTCAAGGGACTGGGCTCCTTTGCTGCAGCACATTTCTTTCACCAGGAGCCATATTCCTGGACCGGCGGCTTCTGCTGCCTGGTGCTGCATCTGGCGTTCATGCCGCTGATGATGTCCTTTTTCCGCCGTACAGCCCAGAAGGTCTATGAGACAGAGGCGCCCATCCTCTGGCACACCATCTGGCTGATCCCAGCGCTTACCAGCATGATTGTTTTACTCTTCACCGGTGCGTTCAACAAACAGTATGTGGACAGCTGGCTCTTTTTGCTGGCCCGTGTCATCCTGCTTGTCTGTATTTTTGTCGTCTACTTTGTGCTGCTTCATTCGCTGGAAGGACTTCGGCACCAGGCTGCCCTGAAGGAGCAGATCCGGCAGCGGGAACAGATTCTCACCTTCCAGCGCACCCAATATGCCCACCTTCAGGAATATGTGGAGGAGCTCCGCCAATCCCGGCGCAACCTGCGGCAGCATCTCGAGAAGATTCAAGGCTGCCTGAATTCCGGGGACAAAGAAGCGCTTCAGCATTACCTGGCAGACTACGCCTCTTCCCTGTCCCAGCAAGAGGATGCACTCTACTGCAAAAATGACACCATCAACACCCTGCTTCAGTACTACGCCCAGCATATGCTGGAGGCTGGCATCGACCTGGAAGTGCAGATGAATCTGCCGGATGTCCTGCCCGTTCCGGAACAGGACGTCTGTGTACTGCTGGGGAATCTTCTGGAAAATGCCTGGGAATCCTGCTCCGGCCAGAAAGAGCCTTATATCCGGATTGCCGCCGAACTCACCGGCACCGCCGCCATCACCCTGATTGTGGACAACACAGCGCCCATTCGGTCCCAGCGCCAGCAAAAGCTGGAGCAGATTTCCGAAGATCCGGGCAGCGGCATCGACGCTCTTTCCATTACCGAAATTGCGGCCCGCTATAACGGCACCATCCGCTTCCAGTGGGACAACGGTATGTTTTATGCCTCTGTTTTCCTCAATCCCCAGCCCGCAGAGCCGCTTACGGCCTGACATCACACTCTGAAAGGAGCCTATACCATGACTTCATCCCATCGTCCGGCTGTTGAAGCCGGCTTTCCGGTGGGCCAGCTGCCCACCGGCCCACGCAATTCCATTACCGATGTGCCCGGTGTACGGGTGGGCCACTGTACCCTGGATCAGGGGGAAATCCAGACCGGTGTGACCGTCATCCTTCCTCCCCCCGCCAATCCCTTTCTGGAAAAAATGACTGCTGCCGTTCATGTGGTCAACGGCTTCGGCAAATCCACCGGCCTGATGCAGCTGGAAGAACTGGGCACCCTGGAAACACCCATCGCCCTCACCAATACCCTCAGTGTGGGACGGGTGGCAGATGCCCTGATTGGCTATATGCTGGACCTTTGCAGACGGGATGATTTTCCGCTGGTATCGGTGAATCCGGTAGTCTGCGAGTGCAACGACGGCTTTCTCAACCGGATCGAGGACCGGACTGTGGGAGAAGCAGAACTGCTTGCCGCCATCGCCAATGCCGGACCGGACTTTGCCCAGGGTGCCGTGGGCGCCGGGCGCGGCATGGTCTGCCACGGCCTCAAAGGGGGAATCGGCTCCTCCTCCCGGGTCATCTCCCTGGATGGACAGCGGTTCACACTGGGCGTGCTAGCCCTGACCAATCATGGACGGCTGCGGGACCTTCAGCTGCCAGGAATACCCGACGCTGGACAGCTGCTTGCAGAGGATCCCCGGCCTGATCCTCCCGACAAAGGCTCCTGCATCCTGATTCTCGCCACCGATCTGCCGGTGGATGCCCGGCAGCTGAAGCGGATTCTCCGGCGCTGCCCGTTGGGGCTGGCCCGCCTGGGCTCCTTCTACGGCCACGGCAGCGGAGAGCTGGCGCTGGGCTTTACCACCGCCGATCCCCTCCCCCAAAAGAGCAGCCGGCAGTTGCTCTGGCGGCGCTGCATCCACGAAAACCGGATGGACCTCCCCTTTCGGGCCGCTGCGGAGGCCAGCGAGGAAGCCATCCTCAATGCGCTGCTGGCAGCTGAGCCGGTAACTGGTCGGGCAGGCCGTGAGAAACCTACTCTTTCCCAACTGCTCCCCCGGCTGAACGCCCGCTGACGCCGGCTTCCAGAATAGTTTCCCTGCTGCTGCCATTTCTATCTGATTGTTTCTCTGGACCTCGTTACAACGCCATTTCCTATTACTTTGCCATGAATTACTGGCAAAAACGCTTGAAAAGAGCATCAACGCCTCCATTCTGTACATTTTGTGTAAATAATACGTTTTCATTATACTGCAAAAAACGACGATTTTCTATTACCCATTCTGACCCCTAAAATGGGTAATGCCCGCGGAAATATCCGCGGGCATTTGTCTTATTGCAGCATATATTTTTTCAGGTCCTTCCGGTTCTCCACATTCAATTTTCTCATCGCCTCGGAAAGATGGCTTTTCACCGTGTTCACCGAAACATTCAGGTGATCTGCAATTTCCTGGTTGGTCCAGCTGCGGGCAGCCAACATGGCTGTTGCAAACTCGGTAGTGGTCAGGTCGTCGGCTACATCATGGCCAGTGATGGGATTATGAACTCTACGCCAGCCGGAAGAGAAACGATAGGTAATATCAATAATTCGCTTGAAATCTTCCGGCCATCCCGGCTTGATAACGGCCTCCAGCATCCCACCAAGCAGCCCATGATGCTCCCCAAACCCTTCAATAAGGTCATCCGGACGGGCCAGCGCCCAGGCCGCCAGCAGATGGCTCTGGGCTTTGTCCGTCTGCCTCAGGCTCATGTAATCCATCACCGC
>CALXFL010000231.1 GCA_944387515.1 uncultured Clostridia bacterium | reverse complement strand
TTGTTCTGTCAAAGGAGAGTCATCATGGAAAAGTTTCGCGCGTTCCTGAAGCGAAAGGACATTGAAATTTCTGCCCGGCGCTACGGCATTGATGCGTTGGGAGCCATGGCGCAGGGCCTTTTCTGCTCGCTGCTCATCGGCACCATTGTCAAGACGCTGGGCCAGCAGGCGGGCATCCCTTTTCTGGTGGATGTGGGGAATTTCGCCTCGGCCATGAGCGGAGCCGCCATGGCCATTGCCATCGGCTTCGCCCTCAAGGCGCCGCCGCTGGTGCTGTTTTCCCTGGCTACGGTGGGCTATGCCGCCAATGCCCTGGGCAGCACGACCCTGTCCGGAGAGGCAGGAGCCGGCGGCCCGCTGGCGGTGCTCTTCATCGCCGTCATCGCCGCTGAGGCCGGCAAGCTGGTCAGCAAGGAAACCAAGGTGGACATCCTGGTCACCCCGCTGGTCACGATTCTGGTAGGCGTGGCCCTGTCGGCCTGGTGGGCCCCTGCCATCGGCACGGCTGCCTCGGCGGTGGGAGATTTTGTCAAGTGGGCCACTGTGCTTCAGCCCTTCTGGATGGGCATTCTGGTATCGGTAGTCATCGGCATCGCCCTGACCCTGCCCATCAGCTCGGCGGCCATCTGCGCTGCCATTGGCCTGACCGGCCTGGCCGGAGGCGCTGCGGTGGCGGGATGCTGTGCCAACATGGTGGGCTTTGCCATTTTGAGCTTCCGGGAGAACCGGTGGAGCGGTCTGGTGAGTCAGGGCCTGGGCACCTCGATGCTCCAGATGGGCAACATCGTCCGCAATCCCCGGATCTGGATTCCGGCGATTCTCACCTCGGCCATCACCGGCCCGCTGGCCACCTGCGTCTTCCATCTGGAGATGAACGGCGACGCCGTCTCCTCCGGTATGGGAACCTGTGGCCTGGTGGGACAGATCGGGGTCTATACTGGTTGGGTTAACGATGTGGCCAGCGGCGCCAAGGCAGCCATCACCCCCATGGACTGGGTGGGACTCATTCTCATCAGCTTTGTGCTGCCGGCAGTGCTCTGCTGGTTCTTCGGGCTGATTTGCCGGAAGCTCGGCTGGATTAAGGAAGGAGATCTCAAGCTGGAAGGCTGAGATCGTATATAAGGAGGTTTTCAGATGATCAGTAGCTATATTCTGGAGGAGGCTCTGGGAAGAGCCCTCCGTACCGGCGGAGACTACGCCGAAATCTTTGCGGAAAATACGCTGAATGGCAGCATGCAGCTGGTGGACGGACAGGTGGAGCACGCCGTCCGCAACCGGATCTGCGGTGTGGGTGTCCGGGTGTTCAAGGGCCTGCGCTGTGTCTACGCTTCGGCCAGCGGTCTGGATCCGGCGAGTCTGATGGCGGCGGCTGATCGGGCTGCCGCTGCCCTGGGCACCAGCTCCCAGCAGGCCGACATCCACCTGGTGGACCGGGTGTTCCCCAATATTCACCCCTACCGGGAGATCGGTTCCACCGTGCAGGATGCCCGCCGGCTGGCCATTGTCCGGGAGGCGTACAGCGCCGCCCGGGATGTGAGCCCGGAGATCCGGCAGGCGACAGTCCGGCTGCTGGACGTGGACCGGAACATCCTCATCGCCACGTCGGAGGGCTTAAAGGCCACCGACCGGCAGGTGCGGACCCGGCTTTCGGTCACGGCTGCCGCCTCGGATGGCGGCGAGACCCAGACCGGCATGGAAGGACCCGGTGCCTCCATGGGTTACGAGTTTTTTGACACGGTAGATCCCGCCGAGGTTGCCCGTCAGGCATCCCGTCAGGCCATTACCATGCTCCACGCCGGCTATTGCCCCGCTGGCCGGATGACCGTCGCCATTGACAACGGCTTCGGCGGCGTTATCTTCCACGAGGCCTGCGGCCACTCTCTCGAGGCGGCAGCCGTCTCCAAGGGGCTGAGCCAGTTTGCCGGCAAGCTGGGCACCCAGATTGCTTCCTCCAAGGTCACCGCCATCGATGACGGCACCATCCCAAATGCCTGGGGTTCGGTGAATTTTGACGACGAGGGCATTCCCACCCAGCGCAAGGTGCTCATTGAAAATGGTATCCTCAAGAGCTACATGGTGGACAAATTGAACGGCCGCCGCATGGGCATCGAGCCCAACGGCAGCAGCCGCCGGCAGGCCTACTTCTACGCCCCTACCTCCCGGATGACCAACACCTTTATCGCCCCCGGCACTGACCGGGACGAGGACATTATCCGCTCCATGGACTACGGCCTGTACGCCAAGGCCATGGGCGGCGGATCGGTCAACCCCGCCACCGGCGAGTTCAACTTTGCCGTGCGGGAGGGCTATCTGGTCCGGGGCGGCCAGATCTGCGAGCCGGTCCGGGGCGCCAGCCTCATTGGCCGGGGTTCGGATATCCTGATGCAGATTGATATGGTGGGCAGCAACCTGGCCCGCAGCCAGGGTATGTGCGGCGCTGCCAGCGGTTCTATTCCCACTGATGTGGGCCAGCCCATGATCCGGGTTGCCGAGATCACGGTGGGCGGCAGAAAGTAAGGAGGGATTTGTGTGAGATACGGAAGATTTGAAGAGATGGTACTGGGCGCCGCCCACGAGATGGGACTGAGCGAGTACGAGCTCTATTACCAGAAGGATCAGAGCGACGAGGTAAGCGTGTTCGAGGGAGAGGTGGATCAGTTTGCCAGCTCGGTCTCGGAGGGCGTCTGCTTTCGCTGCCGCTGGAAGGGAAAAATCGGTTTTGCCTCTACGGAACTGCTTGAGGAGCGGGAGGCCTGGCGGATGGTGGAGGCGGCCATTGCTTCTGCCGAAGCCACTGATACGGTGGATGCCGCTGTCTTTGTCGCCGAGGGTCCCGAATGCCTGCCGGTGACATCGGCTGAGGCCGATACAGCCGGTGCGGTCTCCATGGCGCTGGACTGTGAAAAGGCCGCTGCCGCTGGCGACAGCCGGATCACCAAAGTAGAGACCACGGTGGCCCAGGTTTCCCAGCTGGTACGGATCACCAACTCGGCGGGCCTGCGGCTGGAAAAGGGCGGCAGCATGGCGCTGAGCATGGCGTCGGTGGTTGCCGCTGAGGGCGAGGAAACCACCACCGATTACAAGGTAGACACCGCTGCCAGCGTGGATAAGCTGGATGTGGCGGAAACCGCCCGGGGAGCCGTCTCCAAAGCGGTGGCCCAGCTGGGCGGCAAGCCCATGGAAACCGGCAGCTGGCCGGTGGTTTTCAGTCCCAGCCAGATGGGCATGCTGCTTGAAGTATTTGCGCCGGTCTTCTCGGCCAAGAATGCCCAGGACGGCCTTTCCCGGCTGAAGGACCAGGAGGGAAAGGCGGTTGCTTCCCCCATGGTCACCATCTGGGACGACCCCTGCCATCCTGACAGCTGTTTCCCCTCGCCCTTTGACGCTGAAGGCGTCTCCACCAGCCGCCGGGCTGTGGTAGAAAAGGGCACCCTGTCCACCCTGCTTCACAACCAGTTCACCGCCGGCCGGGCCGGTGTCCAGAGCACCGGCAACGCCAGCAAGTCTTCCTATGCGGCGCCGGTGGAGATCAGCCCCTTCACCTTCTATCTGGAGCCGGGGGATTGCGCTCCCGAGGCCCTCTACCAGCAGGCAGGGGACGGGGTGTATATCACCTTCATGAAGGGCGCCCATGCAGGCGCCAACCCGGTCACCGGCGACTTCTCGCTGGAGGCCCGGGGCTTCCGGATTGACGGCGGCAAGCTGACCACCCCGGTGCAGGGCATCACCGTAGCAGGCAACTTCTTTGACCTGCTGGCCCATGTGGAGGGCGTGGCAAACGATTTGCAGATCGACTTCAGCGGCGGTCCTACCGCTTATGGCGCACCTTCGGTG
>CALXFL010000230.1 GCA_944387515.1 uncultured Clostridia bacterium | reverse complement strand
GCCTCGGTGGGTGGCGTGGACCGCCGCCTGCTCCCCGCTCAGGAGGTCACCGTCCACGGCAAGAAGCCCCTCAGCGGTGTCATTCTCGTCAAATCCCCCCATCTTCTCACCGAGGAGGAGCGCACCAAGGTGCCCGAAATGGACGAGGTGGTCATTGACACCGGCTACACCAAGGAAGAACTGGAAGAGCTGGTCACCCCCGGCGACCGGATCACCTTCCGTGGAAGGCTGACCCGTCTTCAGGGCGATCACGTCACCAGCCGGGCGCTGGATGACCGTGCCTGCATGGCCTGCATCCTCCAGGCGCTGGAGCTGGTGAAAGGCAAGGAGCTCCCCTGCTCTCTCTCTGTCGTCTTCTCCGCCCAGGAGGAAGTGGGCGGCGTTGGCGCCATCACCTCTACTTATGACGTCCATCCCGACCTGGCGATTGCGGTGGACGTGAGCTTTGCCCTGACCCCTGACGCCGATCCCCGCAAGTGCGGCAAGCTGGGCGAAGGCCCGATGATCGGCATTTCCCCGATTCTCGACCGGGAGATCTGGACCCGGTTCCAGGCCCTGGCCAAGGCCGAGAACTTCCCCAGCCAGAACGAGGTCATGGGCGGCGGCCACACCGGCACCAATGCCGACGGCATCACCCTGTCCCGCGGCGGTGTCCGGACAGGGCTGATTTCGCTGCCCCTGCGGTATATGCATACCCCCGCCGAAGTGGTGCGCCTGTCGGACATGGAGGCCATCGGACGGCTGCTGGCTGCCTGGCTCTGCTGGGAAGAGAAATAAGGGAGGATACCGGAATGAATCTGAAACTGCTTGAAGAACTCTGCCGTGCAAACGGCGTTTCCGGCGACGAAAGCCGGGTGCGGGCGCTGATCCGCCAGAAGATCGAAGGACATTATGAGAGCTGCACCGAGGATGCCCTGGGCAACCTGCTGGTCTTCAAGAAGGGCCGCCAGACCCCGCCCAGGAAGCTGCTGTTCTCCGCCCATATGGACGAGGTGGGACTGATGGTGTCCCATATTACCGATGAAGGCCTGCTGCGGTTTGTGAAGGTGGGCGGCATCGATGACCGGGTGCTGCCGGGCCGTCAGGTGGCGGTGGGCTACGACGCCATTCCCGGTGTCATCGGCGCCAAGGCCATCCACCAGCTGGACGCCGACGAGCGGGGCAAGGCCATCAGCTGGGAAAAGCTGACCATCGACCTGGGCTGCACCACCAGGGAGGAGGCCGAGGCCCTGGCCCAGCCGGGCGACCCGGTCTACTTCGTCTCCGACTTTGAGGAGCTGGGCGAGCGCCGCATCAAGGGCAAGGCCATTGACGACCGTTTCGGCTGCGCCGTGATGATTGAGATGATCTGCTCTGACCTGCCCTGGGACTGCTGGTTCTCCTTTGTGGTCCAGGAAGAGGTGGGCCTGCGGGGCTCCACCGTGGCGGGCCACACCCTGGAGCCCGACCTGGCCGTGGTGCTGGAATCCACCGCTTCGGGGGACCTGCCCGGCGTCAGCGAGCCCAAGACCTGCTGCAAGGTGGGCGCTGGGGTTGTGGTGCCCTTCATGGACCGGGGCACCATCTACAACCGGGATCTGTACCGGTACTGCCGCCAGCTGGCAGCTGACCACGGCATCCCCACCCAGACCAAGACCTGGATTGCCGGCGGCAACGATGCGGCGGCCCTGCAAAAGGCCGGAAGCGGTGCGCTGGTGCTGAACCTGTCGGTGGCCAGCCGCTGCCTGCACACCCCCTGTGTCATCGCCGACAAGCAGGACATGGAGGACACCCGGAAGCTGGCCTTCCTGCTGGCAGAGCACCTGCCTGTTTATAAGGAGAACGCATAATGGACATTCTGGAAAGACTGAACAGTGGAGAACTCTACTCCTGCCGGGACCTGCCCCCTGAGATGAAGCAGCAGTTTGTGGAAACCCAGGATCTGGCCCATCTCTACAACCAGACCCTCCCCTCGGACAGCGAAAAGCGGGAGGAGATCATCCGCCGCCTGATTCCCGACCTGGGGGAACACGCCTGCATCGAGCAGCCCCTGCGGCTGGCCTACGGCCACAAGCTGCACATCGGGGACTATTTCTACGCCAATTTCAACCTGACCATGGTGAACGAAGCGGACATCTATATTGGCAACCATGTGATGTTCGCCCCCAATGTCACCATTTCCACCACCGGCCACCCGGTACACTACCAGCTGCGGCCCCGGGCCGAGCAGTTTTCACTGCCGGTGCGGATTGGGGACTATGTCTGGATTGGGGCCAACGTCATCATTCTGCCGGGCGTCACCATCGGGGACCATTCGGTCATCGGGGCGGGCAGCATTGTCACCCATGACATTCCGGCAAACGTGGTGGCCCTGGGAACGCCCTGCCGGGTCATTCGGGAAATCACCGGCGAAGACCTGATCTACGACCGCAAGGGCCACAAGGCCCTGCGGGAGGAATAACACCCTTCCCTCGAGATACCACCAACGATTTCATCTACGACCGCAAGGGCCACAAGGCCCTGCGGGAGGAATAACACCCACCAAGAGGAAGTAACCCCCCACCAAAAGGAGGACAGCCATGATTTCCTTTGACGAGCTCTACCAGGCGGCCAAAGCCGCCGTCAACCCCAAACGCCTTTCCCAGTGGGCAGAATCGGGCGGTGTAGCCGCCGCCATCCTCACCGAGGAGGGCCACGTCTACACCGGCGTCTGCATCGACGTTGCCTGCTCCATGGGCTTCTGTGCCGAGCATGCCGCAGCCGCCGCCATGGTCACCGCCGGGGAAAACCACATCGTCCGGGTGGTGGCGGTGGGCTGGGATGGCAGCATCTATCCCCCCTGCGGCCGCTGCCGGGAGTTTCTCTCCCAGCTTCACCCCGAGAACGACCAGGCCGAGGTGCTCCTGCCGGACAACCAGGTCCGCACCCTGGCGGAGCTGCTCCCCTTTGACTGGAAGGAGGGGCGGGAAAGCTGATGCAAGAAAACACCATTTCGGAGGTCCGCCAGTTCTATAACCAGGACCCCATGCTGGAATGGGGGCGGCTGGACCGCCACCCCTTTGAGGAAATCATCACCCGGCACTATCTCGAGCGGTACATCAAGCCCGGCGACCGGGTGCTGGACCTGGGCGGCGGGCCGGGACGGTATAGTCTCTGGCTGGCGGCCCGGGGTGTGGAGACGGTGCTGGTGGACCTGTCCGACGCCAACGTCGCCATGGCCGCCCAGCGGGCGGCAGCGGAGGGGCTGACCCTCACTGCCCTTCAGGGCGACGCCCGGGAGATTGACCGGCTGGTGGAGGGGCCCTTTGACCATTTGCTGCTCATGGGGCCGATGTACCACCTGCTGGCGGAGGAGGACCGTGTCCGCACGCTGGAAGCGAGTCTCTCTCTCCTGAAGCCCGGCGGGATGCTGTTCTGCGCCTTTATTTCCAACTACGCCAACCTGATTTACCTGCTCTCCCACGCGCCGGACCTCATCACCGGGGAGGCCGAAGCGGCCTGGGTGGAATCGGTCAAGGCCGGGGAAAGCTACGCCGGCCCCGCCTTTACCCAGGCCTATTTCATCCAGCCGGCGGAGATTCCGGCCCTCATGGGCCGGTTCCCGCTGAAGCAGCGGCATCTGTTCAGCTGCGAGGGAATTTCCGCCGCCTTTCAGGACCAGCTGTCGGCCATGCCCCCTGCCCAGCGGGATGCCTGGCTCGACCTCTCCATCCAGCTGGCCGAGCGGGAGGAGCTGCTCAGCTGGGCCGAGCACCTGATGTATGTGGGCGAGAAGCGATCCCCCTAAAACCAACCAGAAAGGCATGAGTCCCATGAACCACGAACTCTCTGAATTTTTCTCCCTTTCTCCCCGCCTGAT
>CALXFL010000229.1 GCA_944387515.1 uncultured Clostridia bacterium | reverse complement strand
AAAAGGGAGAAATTGCCCTTCTTTCGTATTTTCCTCCAAAATTGGCGGAAAATATTTGACAAGCACGTCCCACCCGTGATATAATACTTATGCCGCTTGCGCCGGGCTACGTCAAGTCAGCTTTGCTGCGCCCGTGAGCAGCGAGATTATAGCAAAGGCAGGTGCCTGCAAGATGTACGCAATTATGGAAACCGGTGGCAAACAGTACCGTGTAGAAGAAGGTGACGTGATCTTCGTGGAGAAGATCGAGGCTGAGGCCAACACTGCTCTGAACTTCGACAAGATCGTCATGGTCGGCGACGAAAACGGTGTCAAGGTCGGCGCTCCCTATGTGGACGGCGCTCACGTGGAAGCCACTCTGCTGAAAAACGGCAAGGGTAAGAAGATCACCGTCTTCACCTACAAGCCCAAGAAGAGCGAGAAACGCAAAATGGGTCACAGACAGCCCTACACCCAGGTTCGCATCGACGCCATCAAGGCTTAATGATCAAAGCGGACTTTTTCACCCGTGACGGAAGTCTGTCCGGATTTCGGGTATCCGGCCACGCCGGCTATGCCCCCGCAGGCGAGGACATCGTCTGTGCATCCGTCAGCTCCGCCGTGCAGCTGACCGCCAACGGCATCACTGAGGTGCTGGGGGTGGGTGCCCGGGTTTCTGCCCGGGGAGAACGGGTCAGTTTGCAGCTGGATGCACCCAGTGCACCGGCAGCCGCCTTTCTGGAGGCGCTCCGGCTTCATCTTTCGCTTCTGGCGGAGGAGTATCCAGATTATATCCAGATTACCTGTTCGGAGGTGACAGTATGTTAAAGATCAGCATGCAGTTCTTCGCTCATAAAAAGGGCGTAGGTTCTACCAAAAACGGCCGTGATTCCGAGTCCAAGCGTCTCGGCGTCAAGAGAGCCGACGGCCAGTTCGTTCTGGCTGGCAACATCCTGGTTCGTCAGCGCGGCACCCACATCCACCCCGGTGAGAACGTGGGCATCGGCAGCGACGACACCCTTTTTGCACTGGTGGACGGCAAAGTAAAATTTGAGCGTCTCGGCCGCGATCGCAAAAAGGTCAGCGTCTACACCGCTTGAGACCAATGACCAAAACCCCGGGCGTGAGATACCGCTTGGGGTTTTTTGTGTATACACCCCCTGTTCCCCAGAAAGGATGGTTCCATGTTTATAGACCGTGCCAAAATCCTGGTCAAAGCGGGCGACGGCGGCAACGGCGCCGTCTCCTTCCACCGGGAGAAGTATGTGGCCGCCGGCGGCCCGGACGGCGGTGACGGCGGCCGGGGCGGCGATGTGATCTTCGTCGTGGACAAACACCTGAATACCCTGGAGAGCTTTCGGTACCAGAAAAAGTTCCTGGCCCAGAACGGCGCCCCCGGCGGCCGCCGGCGGTGCAGCGGCAGAAGCGGCGAGGACCTGGTGATCCGGGTGCCCGAGGGCACCCTCATCCGGGAGGTTTCCACCGGCCAGATCATGGCAGATATGTCCGGCCCCGACCCGGTGGTCATCGCCAGAGGCGGCAAGGGTGGTGCTGGCAACCAGCACTTCGCCACCGCCACCCGTCAGATTCCCCGCTTCGCCAAGCCCGGCGCCCCCGGTGAAAGCTACGAGCTTCAGCTGGAGCTGAAGCTGCTGGCCGATGTGGGGCTGGTGGGCTTCCCCAATGTGGGCAAATCCACCCTGATTTCGGTGGTCAGCGCTGCCCGGCCCAAGATCGCCAACTACCACTTTACCACTCTTTCTCCGGTGCTGGGTGTGGTGAGCTTCGGCGACGGCGAGAGCTTCGTCATGGCCGATATCCCCGGCCTGGTGGAGGGCGCCAGCGAAGGCGTGGGCCTTGGCCACGACTTCCTTCGCCATGTGGATCGCTGCCGCCTGATCCTCCATGTGGTGGATGTCTCCGGCTCGGAGGGCCGGGACCCGGTGGAGGATTACCGGAAAATCTGCTATGAGCTGGGCAATTTCGACCCCGAGCTGGCCGCCCGGCCCCAGATCCTGGTGGCCAACAAGTGCGACCTGGCGACGCCTGAGCAGCTGGAGGACTTCCGCCGCTTTGCAGAAGCAGAGGGTCTGCCCCTCTTCACCATCAGCGCCGCCACCACCGACGGCGTCCGGGACCTGATCTCCCATGTGGCCCGGACCCTCAGCGAGCTTCCGCCCCTGAAGGTCTACGAGCCGGACTTTGTCCGTCCCGAGATCCGCCAGCCCGACCGCAGCTTCGAGGTCACCGTGGAGGACGGCATCTACTACGTGGATGCCCCCTGGCTGGAAAACCTGATGAGTACCATCAATCCCGACGACTACGAGTCCTTGCAATATTTTCAGCGGGTGCTGCGGGAAAGCGGCATCATCGACCGGCTGGATCAGATGGGCATTGGAGAAGGGGATACGGTGGATATCCAGGGCTTCCAGTTTGAATATATTCATTAAGGAGCTGCCATGCTGGAAATCTGCAACGCTTCTCACCCCCGCCAGATGAGTCCCCTTTCTCTGGCCTTTCTGGGGGATGCGGTTTTCGAGCTGATGGTGCGGACCCGGCTGATGCAGCAGGGCAACGCGCCCATCAGCCAGCTCCACCGCCGGACGGTGAGCCATGTCTGCGCAGCGGCTCAGGCCAAGGGCGCCGGCCTCATCGTCCCGATTCTGACACCCGAGGAAACCGCTATCTATAAGCGGGGACGCAATACCCACAACAACACCCCCAAGAATGCCGACCCTGCCCAGTACCGCAGCGCCACCGGCCTCGAGTGCCTCTTTGGCTACCTCTATCTGATGGAGGAGCAGAAGCGGGCGCAGGAACTGTTTGATCGGATCTGGGACGGCCTTGGGGTGGAGTAATCCCTGCCTGAAGGAGGAGTTTCCATGGAAAAAAAGCTGGTCTGGCGGGAAATGATTCCCGACTGCCTGATGGTGCTGTTGGGCACTGCCATCTTTGCCCTGGGCACCTACTATTTCATCACCCCCAGTAACATCGCTCCCGGCGGCGTCAGCGGTATTGCCATTCTGGTGAACTATGCCTTTGGTGCACCGGTAGGTCTGGTCAGCGCCCTGATCAACCTGCCGCTGCTGGTGATTGGCTGGCGGTATCTGGGACGGGAGTTCATCCTCAAGACGCTCCTGTCGGTGGCCGCCTTCACGGTGGTTTACGACTATATCCTCACTCCGCTGGCGCTCCCCGTCTATGAGGGAGAGCGGCTGATGGCCAGCCTGTTCGGCGGCGTCCTCATGGGCGTGGGGCTGGGCATCGTCTTCTACTATGCCGGTTCCACCGGCGGTGTGGATATCATCACCAAGCTGCTCCACCTGAAATATCCCCACATCCAGCTGGGCCGGGCCATGATGCTGGTGGATATGGTCATTGTGCTGGCGTCGGCGGTGGTCTTCCAGTCCATCGAGTCAGCCCTTTACGCCATCATCTGTATCTTTGTCTGCTCTCAGTTCATCGATGTGGTGGTGTACAGCACCGACAAGGGCAAGCTGGTGTATATTTTCTCCCAGCAGTATGAGCAGATCACCCGGGAGATTCTGGAAAAGATGGATCGGGGCGTGACCCTGCTTCACGGCGAGGGCGGCTTTACTGGTGAGCAGAAGCGGGTGTTGCTCTGCGCTTTGCGCACCAATGAGTACCACAAGCTGAAAAAAATCGTCCGCCACATTGATCCCGATGCCTTCCTGGTGGTGTCTGACTCCACCGAGATCATGGGCGAGGGCTTCAAATCGGTGGAAGCGGAATAAAAAAGCGGTATCCGCTCAGGGAGCGGATACCGCCTTCCGGTGGGGGAGCCGGGATTAACCCTGGGTCTCCTGCTTCCGGGACTTGTGCTGCTGGCTCATGGACTGATTCTGCATGGACTG
>CALXFL010000228.1 GCA_944387515.1 uncultured Clostridia bacterium | reverse complement strand
GCCCGCAGAGACTGCACACCATAATATGCATCTGCCGGTACCTGCATACTGCCAATAGAATCGCTCTCTACTCTGTATTCCATGTCCTGATCTCCTTTCGAGCTTTACCGATTCATAACATAGCACGATGGAAATAAAATGTAAATGAGAAAAAGACAAGTTTGAAAAACCATTGTTTTTTTACAAGACGTACTTTGTTTTTTTACTGCCGGAGATGGTTTTACCTTTTTTTATTCAGCGGCAGGATTTTTGTTGTGAAACGTCTTCTTTCTTTTTTTAATTCATTGCCATACAAAACTTTACAAAATAAATAACTTGTTTTGTTTTCAAAATCCGCCTCCTTTATTTCTCCTCCTCACTTCACAGATTTCAAAAGTTTTGAAGCTGGTTACCCTTGATTTTTTTTCCGCCGCAGACTATAATCAAAATAGCAAAATCCCCTGATCATCATCACACCGAAGGAGTCGTCTGTCCCATGGACAAAATCGATAAAAAGCTGATCACACTGCTGCTGGAAAATGCCCGTCATCCGCTCAAGCATCTGGCAGAAGCGGTATTTTTATCCTCTCCTGCCGTCTCCGCCCGCCTGGAAAGGCTGGAGCGCTGCGGCATCATCACCGGATACTCTGCCCGCATCGATCCGCAGAAGCTGGGTTACCATATCAAAGCCTACATCAACCTAGAAGTGCCGCCCGATCAGAAGCACAACTTCATTCCCTATATTCAACACTGTCCCAATGTATTGGAATGTGATTATGTTACCGGCAATTACTCCATGCTGATTAAAGTGTTCTTTCCCAGCACGGCTGAGCTGGATCAGTTTATCGGAGAGCTTCAGAAATTCGGCAAGACCCAGACACAGATTGTCTTTTCCAATGTGGTTCCTGCCCGTGAGATCCCGCTGACGACAGAATGATAAAACCGGCTGCCTGTTTGAGGCAGCCGGTTTTGCTGTTCATAAAACTTTCATCAAATGAAAGGCCCCTCTTTTCCGGAAATCTGGTATACTGAAAGAGATGTCCCGGGAGCCGCCAGTTGGCTCCGCCTGATTCCGGAGGTCTTCCATGAAAAAATCCCTGACACTGTTCTTTCCTTCCCTGTTGGTAGCACTGCTCACAGGGGTCCTGTTTGCCATTCATGGACTATATCCCTTTGGCACCAAAACCATCGTCTGGTGTGATATGAAGCAGCAGGTACTCCCCCTTACCATCCAACTGGGAGAGATGCTAAAAGATGGCAGTCTCTTTTACAGCACCCTCAATGCCGGCGGCATGAACTTCTGGGGAGTGTTTTTCTACTATCTGGCCAGTCCCTTTTCCCTGCTGACATTGTTGGTACCGGCGTCTGCTATGGCGCAGTTCATGAATATTCTGGTGGTGCTCCGGCTGATGGCGGCCGCCTTTACCGCCCGGCTTTACTTTGCCCGCCGCAATCCCAGGCTGCACCCTGGCATCTCCACTGCTCTGAGTCTCATGTATGCCTTCTGCGGCTACGGGATGCTATTTTACCAGAACATCACCTGGCTGGATCTGATGATCCTTTTTCCTTTGCTGCTCCTCTCTTTCTGGCATCTGGTGGAGCAGGGCGGAATCTTCCCCTATATCGCCGCGCTCACCGCTTCGGTGATCCTCCAATACTACATCAGCTACTGTGTGGTGCTTTTCACCATCCTGTTTTTCAGCTGTTGGCTGCTGCTCCATGGCCGGAAAAATGGCACCGGCGTGCGTTTCCTCACAGGCTCTGCGGTGGCGGCACTTCTTTCCGCACCGGTCTGGCTGCCCTCCTTTTTGCAGTTTCTCTCCTCAGGGCGTACCCGCTCCCTCACCGACAGTCTCCAAAGTGGAGAGATGTTTCAATGGCTCACCACCAAGGTGCCGCTGCTGCTTTGTACAGCAGTCGTGCTGCCGGCTTTGCTCCTGCTGCTTCCCAAGCGGTGGAACCGCTCTCTCCGCCTTCACATCATGCTGCTGGGACTGATGCTGGTACCGGTATTTGCAGAACCCATCAACAAAATGTGGCACACCGGAAACTATATGGCTTTCCCCGTCCGCTATGGTTTCATCACCGTCATGATGGGACTTGCCACTGCCGGACTGCTGCTGGAACACCCAGTCACCCTTCCGGAACGTTCCGCTCCGCGTTCACTGGCGCTGGCTATTCCAGCCACCATCCTCACCGCCAGTGGTGCGCTGGCTTTCTGGTACTTCTACCCCAATGTCATTTCCCGATATGCCCGAACTTTGTGGGGAAACGAAGACTCCTTTCTGCTTCTGCTGGCTGCCTTTATGCTGCTGGTACTGGGATATGCCATCCTGATTCGCGTTCGCCCCCATCTGACAGCCCGGATCTTTTCGGTGCTGCTGGTGGGACTGGTGCTGGCGGAAAGCGCCTTCAATCTGGAAGTGTATGTCATCTCCACCCGGGACACCCTTTCAGTTGCCCAGTGGCAGCAGGTGGCGGATCTGGGAAACCGTATTGAGGATGATTCCTTCTTCCGGGTCAAAGCAGACCAGAAGGATTTTGATGTGACCATGATGGGTGCGATGGGATACAACACCTTCGGCCACTACACCTCTCTCACGCCTCAGAATACTATTTACACCATGAAACAACTGGGCTATTCCTCTTATTGGATGGAGCTGGGCAGTCACGGCGGCACCGCCTTTACCGACAGCCTGCTTTCCATTGGCTATCTCATCAGCCAGGATCCCGGAGAAAATGTCGTATATGAAAACCAGAGCTACACCATTACCAAACTGGAACACACGCTGGGGTTAGGGCTTCTCACCACTGCCCAGCTTCCGGAAGAACTACCTTCCCTCTCCCGGCTTGGATTACAGCAATGGCTGTTTGAAACGCTGTTTCAGACTGATGAGCCCCTGTTCACCGACTGGACACCAGCTGCAAGCTGGCAAAATTGCACCGATCAAGGTGCCGAAAATGCCCATCAGATTCGTATCACCGGCGAATCTCCCACCATCAGCTGGGAGATTCCAGTAGGTGAAAGCCGGACCCTCTATTTTGACTGCTTTGACCAGTGCACAACCAACCTGACCGAACCCATCTATGACAGCTTCCAGGTTCTGGTCAATGGAACAGAAATCGCCGCCAGCTATCCCAATCAAAGTGAAAATGGCCTGCTGAAACTGGGACAGTTTGAAAATGAAATCGTCACTGTGACAGTGGTTCCGCTGAAAAATGTGGACTGCCGTTCCTTTGGCCTCTGGGCTATGGATGATGACCTGTGGGCCCGTACCGCTGAAACCATTCCCCAGGCCGGTTTGACCCAGCAGCGAAGCAGCTTTTCCGGTACGGTAGAGACAGCAGAAGCTGCAAACTGCTTTATCTCCCTTCCACAGAATGCTGGATGCACCGTCCGGGTCAATGGAAAAAAAGTGGAAATTCAGCCAGTTCTGGGATGCTTCTTCTCCATTCCGTTGGAGGCAGGACAGAATCAGATTGAAATTTCTTTCTATCCTCCCGGCCTTCCTGCCGGACTGGTACTGGGTGTGGCAGGCGTGATTGCCCTGTTGCTGCTCTGGAAAAAAGCAACCCTTCGCCGCTGGATGGAAACGGCGTTAGAGCCTGCCGCCCGAGTGATCACCTGCGGTATGGGCATTTTGGTGATCGGCACTGTCTATCTCTTCCCCATCATCTGCTGGCTGGCAGGTCAATAACTGCCAGCCCTTGAACCCAAAGGAGGTTGCTCATGCATATTCCTACCCATCCCACCAGCCAGTTGGAGATTCTTTCCTTTGCCCAGACATTGGAACAGATCAATGAACCCAATCCAGACTATGACGTCAACAGGTGGCTCTATCTTCCGGCAGTCTATACAGACTACCGGTACATACTGGGAACCCGG
>CALXFL010000227.1 GCA_944387515.1 uncultured Clostridia bacterium | reverse complement strand
TCTTCCAGCTCGTCCATAATCCGGGCGGCCCGGGCGTAGCCCACCTTCAGCCGCCGCTGTAAGAAGGAGGTGGAGCCCTGTCCGGTCTCCAGCAGCGCCTCGACGGCATCCGGCACCAGCGGGTCGCTGTCGCCGCTGCTGCCGCCTCCGCCGCCCTTCTTGCCCGAGTCGGCGGCAGCCTGCCGGTCGATCTCCTCCAGAATGGCGGCGTCGTAGGTGACCTCCTCCCGCTGGCCCTCCTTGATGAACCGGGCCACGGCCTCGACCTCCTCATCGCTGACAAAGCAGCCCTGCACACGCAGCGGCTTGGAGATGCCCACCGGGTAATAGAGCATATCGCCCCGGCCCAGCAGCTTCTCAGCGCCTGCGGTGTCGATGATGGTACGGGAGTCCACCTGGGAGGACACCGTCAGGGCGATACGGGAGGGAATGTTGGCCTTAATCAGGCCGGTGACCACGTCCACCGACGGACGCTGGGTCGCAATAATCAGGTACATACCGGCGGCACGGGCCATCTGGGCCAGCCGGCAGATGGCGTCCTCCACCTCGTTGGGGGCGGCCATCATCAGGTCGGACAGCTCGTCGATGATGATGACGGTGTGGGGCAGCGGCTCCAATCCATCCTCGGTCTCGGCCAGCCGGTTATAGCTCTTGATGTCCCGGGTGCCGTGCTCCGAAAAGAGACTGTACCGGCGGAGCATCTCATTCACCGCCCAGCCCAGCGCACCGGCCGCCTTACGGGGGTCGGTGACCACCGGCACCAGCAGGTGAGGAATCCCGTTGTAGACCACCAGCTCCACCATCTTGGGGTCAATCATAATCATCCGCAGCTCCCGGGGCGAAAACCGGTAGAGCAGGCTGATGATGATGGCGTTGACGCAGACCGATTTACCCGAACCGGTGGTACCGGCAATGAGCATATGGGGCATGGCGGCGATGTCGCCGATGGTGATATCACCGGCGATGTCCCGTCCAAAGGCGGCGGGCAGGACGCCCTTGGCCTGGCGGAACTCGTCCGAGTCGATGAGCTCCCGGATGGAGACGGTGTCCACCACCCGGTTGGGCACCTCGATGCCCACCGCCGGCTTGTTGGGGATGGGGGCCTCGATGCGGACGCCGGCGGTGGCCAGATTCAGGGCGATGTCGTCAGCCAGGTTGGTGATCTTGCTGATCTTGACACCGGCGGAGGGCTGAAGCTCATACCGGGTCACAGCCGGGCCCCGGCAGATGTCCACAATCCGGGTCTGGACGCCGAAGCTCTTGAGGGTGTCCACCAGCCGGGCGGCGTTGGCCTTCAGCTCCTCGGTCACGTCTCCGCCCGCCTTGGCCTTGGGGGGCTTGAGCAGAGAGACCGGCGGCAGATGGTAGTCCTCCTCGGGGGGATCCAGCTGAATCTCCGGCAGCGGAGGCAGCGGCGCCTCGGCGCCTTTCTCCCCCTCTGTGGCAGCCGTGTCAGGCAGCGGCGCTGCCGCAGCGGGCCGGTCCTCGGGCAGGGGGGCCATGGCCGGGTCCTGCTTGAAGTTTTCGATGGCCTTGGTAATCAGGTCTTCCAGGGGACTGTCCTCGTCCAGCGAGCTGGACTTATCGGACAGTCCGGCGCTTTCACCCACTTTACCGGATGGGGCTGCCTCCTTCTCCCGCAGGGAGGGCGGGTTGCTGAGAATCTCGTCCAGCGGCTCCACCGGCTCCTCCCCGGACTGGGACGGCAGCGGCATATCGTAGGCAAAGGCGGGCCGGGTGGGTTCCGGCTTCTCCTCCACCAGCAGATCATCAGGAATCACCTCAATGAGGGCTTCCAGCGGGTCCTTCACCTCGCCGGTCTCGGGGTCCACCCCGGGGGGAACGGCTGCCGGAGCGGCGGCTGCGGGCTCCTGCCTAAACCGGCTCAGCGCCGACTCAAAGTCCTCAGCCGGGGAGGTTTCCTCGGCTGCATCTTTGGCTTTTTTCTTCCGGGCGGGGCGTTCCAGCGGCACATCCAGCTCACACTCCACCCCGGCTGCCGGCATGGCGGCTGGCTGAGGCGCAGCCTGGCGGCGTTCCTCCTGCCGCTGGGCACGGCGTTCCCGCTGGCGCTGGTACTGGTCGCCCAGGCCCTGCATCCGGTCCCGGATGCCGCAGAACAGCTCCAGCAGCGTCCGGCCCGACACCACCATCACCAGCACAAAGACCAGCAGCGCATGGACGATGATGGCGCCGGTCTTGCCCAGCAGCTCCAGGGCGGGCCAGCCGAACAGCATGGCCAGCAGGCCGCCGCTTTTCAGCGCCACGCCGTCCAGCCAGAGGTTCATCACCTGCTGGAAGAAATTGTCTCCCCGGGGCAGGCCGAAGCAGAGCTGGGCAATGCCGCAGAGCAGCACCATCAGGGCCAGCAGCTGCCAGACCCGGCTATGTACCTCTCCATGCTCCTTTTCCAGGGTGGTCATGACGGCGATGTAGATGAGCAGTGGACCCAGGCCGTAGCTCACCGGGCCGCTGATGCCTCGCAGCAGGTCGTGGAGAGAGCCCCAGACCCTGGGCCCGTCAAAAATGCTCAGGGCCACCAGGAAAATGCCCAGCACAAATAAAAGCAGAGCCAGCAGCTGGTTGTTGCGGCGGAGACGCTGTTCCTCCTGCTGCTGGTAGCGGATGGCCGCTGCCGAGGGACGGGCGGGCGCCTTGGCAGGCGCTCTGGAGGCGGTTTTGCCGCCTTTTTTCTGTCCCTGAGCGGGTTTACCCTTGCCGCCTCTGGCGGTACCGGCGGAATCCGAAGACTTTGCCACGAAAGACCACACCTTTCTTTCCCTGCGCCTTGCCGGAAAGACGGGCGCAGTTTCTCTCAACATCCATCATGCTAAATGCCCACCGGAAGGATTTTTCGCATCCGCCCGGGCTTTTCAAACAAAAACGGGAGCGTTCTGGTTTCCGCCCCCGTTTTCTCCGGATCAGCCGGCAAAATACCGGACGATATTCATGCCAACCGCCATTTCAAAGAGGGAGACGGCGATAACCACCACACCCAGAATGGCCGTATACCAGACAAAGATCCGGAATTTATCGGTTTTGATGATGTAAGCCACCATCCGGATGGCCAGCAGGCCCACCACAGCGGAAACCACAATGCCCAACAGCACCGGGCCCAGGCCCACCGAAGCCACCTCTGCCGGGGTCACATCCAGGATTTCGGAAACACTGCCGCCCAGGATGGCGGGAATGCCCAGAATGAAGCTGAACTGAACAGCGGTCTCCCGGTTCATGCCCGACAGCAGGCCAGCGGAGATGGTGGAGCCGGAGCGGGAGACGCCGGGCAGGGGCGCCACCGCCTGGAAGATGCCCACCAGGGCCGCATCCCGGGGCTGGATCTCACCGGGGCCCTTCTCGCCCTTGACGCAACGGTCCGCCACAAACATCATGGCGGCGGTCACCAGGAAGAAGACGCCCTCCCAGAAGATGTTGTCGTCAGCAGAAAAGGCGGTGTAGAAGTCCTTGAAGACCAGCACAAAGATCATCGGCACGCAGGCGATGACGAACATGAAAAGCATGTGCCGGTAGGGGGTGCGGTTTTTCCAGGAAAACCTGCCGGTGAAGATCTCCCCGAAGATGGAGAAGAATTCCAGAATCAGCTGCCAGATGGTTTTCCGAAAGGCGATGAAGACCGCAATCAGGGTGCCCAGATGGAGCATCAGGGAGAAGAAGACGCCGGCCTCTCCGGAGGTACCGGTAAAATGCTGAAAGAGCGACAGGTGTCCCGAGCTGGACACGGGCAGAAATTCGGTCAGGCCCTGCAAAACGGCTTGCAGGAATGCTTCCAGATACGACATAAAGAAAATCCTCCAGGATATGTAATGGGCCGCTCGGGCAGAGCCCGGACGGCTTACCGTCCCCCATGGGG
>CALXFL010000226.1 GCA_944387515.1 uncultured Clostridia bacterium | reverse complement strand
CAGGTCCTGGCCTACCGGAACGGGCAGCTGGCCGCCAGCAAGCAGGTGGAGACAGCCGGGGAACCGGCCGGCGTCTGGGAACCCCTGCCGGGTGATGACAGTCTGCCCAGGGTGGCCTTCACCATCACAGGCCGGCAGGGCGTTATGGTGCCCTCGGGAGACTGCCTGACTGCCGTTTATCTGAAAAAATGCCGGCTGTTGGGCTCGGACAATGGCGATCCCCGGGATCTTTCGCCCATGAAGAGCCAGTGCCGCCGGGCCTTCAACGGACTGGGCATGTATCTGCTCGGAGAGGTAACACCAGAGAGCCGGGTACTGCTGGCTGCTTTGTGCGGCCCCCGGTATTTCCGGGGAAAAGCCAGGGTTTCGCTGGCCATCCATCAGCTGGATGTAGAGGGAAGATCCCTTTCTGGTGCACCATTGGAGATCCGGTATACCACCGACGGCAGCCAGCCCACCCGGAGCAGTCCGCTCTATGAGGAGCCGTTGATTCTTACCGCCACTACACCAGTTACGGTGACCGTCTGGGCCGGGGAAACTGAGCTCTTCACGCTGGCCGATACCTTTTTTGAGGGGGAGCCGGAACGTGTGGTAGATCTAGCCCACTTGAACTATGCTCCTGACACCGCCCGGCCAGTGGGACCATTTGCCCGGGAGGTTGCCGGGGAATGGGAGAGTGGCGGCTTCGGCTACCGGTTTGCCCCGGACGGCACCCTGAAACGGCTGCTTCCAGGTGATAGCCAGCTTCTGGGATACTGGTGGTACGACTATCCAGAGGATGCCTTTGAGGCCAAGGATTATGCTGGCACCGGGGAAATCTGGTTCCTGACCGGGGAGCGGTGCGCTCTTTCCCTCACCGCCCAGCAGAACGGACAGCTGGTAATGGACAACAGTCAGGGTGCCATCTCTGCTTTTGGCAGCCGGGGCGAGGTGATTTTCCAACGGGTATAAGTAGATTGTATACCTTCCTTTGCAGCAAAAACGGACAGCGCATAGCTGTCCGTTTTTGCTTTAATCTCATGACAGGAGATAGCATCGGTGGAAGTTATAAAATGCGTCTTACTTCCTCTAAAAACAACTCAGCTGCTTTGGAAAATTGCTGCTCCTTTCTCCATATCAGCCGCATGGGAGAGATGATCGTTGGCGTGATGGGTCTGAAGCAGAGAATACTTTCCGCACCAGTATTGACCAGCTTGTCAAATCCCAACGCATAGCCCAAACCTTCCCGCACCAAAATGGAAGCATTGAAAATCAAATCATAGGTTGCAACGATATTCAGACGGTCATAATTCTTTTGCAGCCATTCAGGCATTTCATTGGTAGCCCCCTGTCTGGATACGATGAGGGGCAGCTTGGTCAGTTCTTCTATGGCAATTGCAGCTTTGGACACCATGGGGCTGTCCTTTCGCATAATCAGTCCCCAGGTATCCGTAACGGGTAAATCCAAATATGCGTACCTGGACAGGTCTATATTCTGAACCACAACAGCAAAATCCAGCAGTCCTTTATCCAGCCGCTCACAAACCGTTTCTGCATTTCCGCTGTGCAGGTGGAAATGCAGATTTTCGTATTCATCCCGAAGCTTCCTGGCGGCTTTGGCAAGCAGCGCGATGCCATCTGATTCTGCGCACCCAATGTAGATATCTCCGCCATTGAATGCTTTCATAGAGACAAATTCGGTAGTGGTCAGCTCCACCATTTCAAGAATGTCCAGAGCCCGTTTATACAGAATTTCTCCTTCCGGGGTCAGACGAATGTTGTAATTTCCCCGGACAAAAAGCTTCTGTCCCAATTCTTCCTCCAGTTCCTTGATCTGTTTGGATAGGGTAGGTTGGGTCACATGAAGCTTCAGTGCTGCACCTGTCATGCTTTCTTCTCTGGCAGCTTCCACAAAGTATCGTAGCACTCGCAGTTCCATCCGATGTCCTCCTCTCGTTATAGTAACAGTATATCATGTATAGATATTCCTTTCAAGAATAACCTGCTATAATTTATAACAATTTGCTATTTTGAGCTTTTGGAATTACAATGGAAGCAAGAGGTGAGATGAAATTGACTTTAGACGAATTTCTGGACTATATGGATGGTGGAAAAGAAGTAGTTGCAGGTTCTGAAGAGCATTTATATATGTGTGCGCTTTCCGGGGAAGCGATCCGATTGACGATGGAACTGAATGGCAGCTATCACACAGCCGGTGAAATTGTTTCGCTGATGCGGCAAATTACCGGGCGGGAAGTGGATGACAGTTTTTCCTTATTCCCGCCATTCTATACGGACTGCGGCAAGAACCTGAAAATCGGAAAGAATGTATTCTTCAATTTTGGCGTAAAAATTCAGGATCAGGGCGGCGTGACCATTGAAGATGGCGTATTGATCGGTCACAATGTGGTGATTGCTACCCTGGATCATTGTCTGGACCCCGACCACCGGGGCAACCTGATTCCTGCACCCATTCACATCGGAAAAAATGTGTGGATAGGTGCAAATGCCACGATTTGTAAAGGGGTAACGATTGGAAGCGGTGCAGTAATTGCTGCGGGAGCTGTGGTCGTAACAGATGTACCGGAAAAGGCGGTGTATGGCGGCGTTCCTGCAAAGCTGATTAAGGAAATTCAGGAGGTTTTATAATGAAAGCAGCAGAACTGGTGTTGACGTATGATTGGGACAAAACTTTTCCCAAGAGCGACAAGGTGGAGCACAGGAAGGTGACGTTTGTAAACCGTTATGGTATTACATTGGCAGCGGATCTGTACACACCCAAAAATGCAGAGGGAAAGCTGGCTGCTATCGCCGTTTCGGGCCCTTTTGGTGCTGTAAAGGAGCAGGCCTCTGGTCTCTATGCGCAAAGCATGGCAGAGCGTGGCTTTCTGACCCTTGCCTTTGACCCCTCCTTTACTGGTGAGAGCGGGGGAGAACCACGTTATATGGCCTCTCCTGACATCAATACGGAGGACTTTCAGGCTGCTGTGGATTTCCTGTCGGTACAGGACAATGTAGACCCTGAAAGAATTGGCATCATTGGCATCTGTGGTTGGGGTGGTATGGCACTGAATACAGCGGCACTGGACACCCGTATCAAGGCCACTGTTGTTTCCACCATGTATGACATGGCCCGGGTCAATGCCAAGGGATATTTTGACGCTGAGGATTCTTCAGATGCCCGATATGCCAAACGGCAGGCGCTGAATGCGCAGCGGACGGCGGATTACAGGAATGGAAGCTACGCCCTGGGCGGCGGTGTCGTAGATCCGCTGCCCGAGGATGCGCCGGCTTTCGTGAAGGATTACTATGACTACTACAAGACTCAGCGCGGCTACCATTCCCGCAGTCTCAATTCCAACAACGGCTGGAATGTAATCGGCTGTATGTCCTTCCTGAATCAGCCTATTTTACAGTACAGCAATGAGATCCACAGCGCGGTTCTGATCATGCATGGTGAAAAGGCGCACTCTTGCTATTTTGGCCGTGATGCCTATGCCAATATGGTGAAAGACAATCCCTATGCCGGTAACAAGGAACTGCTGATCCTCCCAGACATCACGCATACCGACCTTTATGATGGCGGCGGTAAGAATGCGATTCCTTTTGACAAAATGGAAGAATTCTTCCATGCATACCTGAAATAAACACCAGGAGGCAATCATGCGAATTCTTGTATTGAATGGCAGCCCTCATCTGAATGGCAATACCATGAACATGGTGAATGGATTGAAGGCTGGAGCTGAAGAAGCAGGGCATACCGTGCAGATTGAAAACGTGGCCCATCTGAATGCTCATGGTTGCATGGGCTGTGATCATTGCCGGGAAAAAGAAAAGGGTATTTGCGTCCAGAAAGATGATATGCAAAAGCTTTACCCGGAGATTTTGGCGGCGGATA
>CALXFL010000225.1 GCA_944387515.1 uncultured Clostridia bacterium | reverse complement strand
AGGATCCGCCGGGAGTATTCCACCCGGTCAGGACATCCCTTTTTGGCAATCACCCGGGTGGGGATGCCTGCCTTTTCGGCCCGCTCCAGGGCATAGGCGCCCTCCTTGGAGGAGATGACACAGCTGATCCGGCCGTTTGCGATCTCCCCCCGGTTCTGCGCGTCGATGAGAGCCTGGAGATTGGTGCCGCCTCCCGACACCAGTACGACGATGTTTTTCAAAACGTGCGCCTCCTTTTGTCAGGTGGGAATCAATACAGGATGACGCCCTCGTCGCTTTCCACCAGCTCGCCCAGGATGTAGGCATCCTCACCAGCAGCATGAAGGGTATCCAGCGCCAGCTGGGCATCCTCTTTGGCCACGCAGGCTACCATGCCGACACCCATGTTGAAGGTGTTGAACATATCCCGCTGGGGAACCTTGCCCACTCGCTCGATCAGCTTGAAGATGGGGAGTACCCGCACATCGTCCAGGGCGATCTTGGCAGACAGTCCGTCCTTGAGGGAACGGGGAATGTTTTCATAGAAGCCGCCTCCGGTCACATGGGAGACGGATTTTACCTTGACCTTGTCAAAGAGAGCCAGCATGGGCTTGACATAGATCTTGGTGGGAGTCAGCAGGGCCTCGCCAAGAGAGCAGCCCAGATCCTCCACATAGGCGGTCAGGTCGGCAGACTCTACGTTGAAGATCTTCCGAACCAGAGAGAAGCCGTTGGAATGGACACCGCTGGAGGGCAGGGCGATGAGCACATCGCCGGGCTGCTGGGTTTCCTTGTCCAGGATCTTGCTCTTGTCCACGACGCCTACCGAGAAACCGGCCAGGTCGTACTCGTCCACCGGGTAGAAGCCGGGCATTTCAGCGGTCTCGCCGCCTACCAGGGCACAGCCGGCCTGCACGCAGCCTTCGGCCACACCGGAAACGATGGTGGCTACCTTTTCAGGAACGTTCTTGCCCACAGCCACATAGTCCAGGAAGAACAGGGGCTTGGCGCCGCAGCAGATGATGTCGTTGACGCACATGGCCACGCAGTCAATGCCCACGGTGTCGTGCTTGTCCTGCAAAAAGGCCAGCTTCAGCTTGGTGCCCACGCCGTCGGTGCCAGAGACCAGTACCGGCTTTTCGATACCGGTGAGGTCCAGTTCCAGCAGGCCGCCGAATCCGCCCAGTCCGGTGAGGACAGCGCTGGTCATGGTGCGGGCCACATGCTCCTTCATCAGTTCTACGGCTTTGTAACCGGCGGTTACGTCAACGCCGGCTGCTTTATAGCTGTCACTAAAACTTTTGCTCATAGTTGTTGTCGCCTTTCTGGTTTAGTTGAGGGACATCCCCCGAAGCCGCCGGGAGGCAGCTTCGGGGCGAGGGTCCTGTGGGAGACGGTTGGGATTATTCGCCCATCAGACGGCGCATAACCTCCTGATAAGCGTCCTCAGCGCCGCCCAGATCCCGACGGAACAGGTCCTTGTCCAGATGGGCGTGGGTCTCGCTGTCCCAGAAGCGGCAGGTGTCGGGGCTGATCTCGTCAGCCAGGACGATGGTGCCGTCGGGCAGCTTGCCGAACTCCAGCTTGAAGTCTACCAGGATGATGCCCAGCTTCAGCAGGTATTCCTTCATCATGTCGTTGACGGCGAAGGCATACTTCTTGATGGTTTCCAGCTCCTCAGCGGTGCAGAGGCCCAGGGCCAGTGCATGATAGTCGTTGATGAGGGGATCGCCCAGGTCGTCGTTCTTGTAGGAGAATTCGATGGTGCTGATGGCCAGCTCCTTGCCTTCCTCCACGCCGTACCGCTTGGAGAAGGAACCAGCGGCGATGTTGCGGACAATGACCTCCAGGGGAACGATCTTCACCTTCTTGACCAGGGTTTCCCGGTCAGAGAGCTCTTCCACATACTGGGTGGGGATGCCCTTCTGCTCCAGCAGCCGCATCATGTGGTTGCTCATCCGGTTGTTGATGACGCCCTTGCCTTCGATGGTGCCTTTTTTCAGGCCGTTCAGCGCAGTGGCGTTGTCGGTGTAGTCCACAATAACCAGACCCGGGTCATCGGTTGCAAAAACTTTCTTGGCTTTTCCCTGGTAGAGCATTTCCATCTTTTTCATGGGATCCACATTCCTTTCCATATGTCGGGATAAACTTACAAACCGGCAAAGCCGGCGGTTGACGATTAAAGGGCAGCGGCCTCTTCCTGGATCTTCTGATCCTTTTTGGCGACACCTTCGGCCATTTCCTTCTTCTTGGCAGCCAGCTTCTCAGCCAGGGTGTCATCCGAAAGGGCCAGCATCTGGATGGCCAGGAAGGCAGCATTGGCGGCACCGTCCACAGCGACGGTAGCGACCGGAATACCGGAGGGCATCTGAACGGTGGCCAGCAGGGCATCCAGTCCGCCCAGTCCGGCAGAGCGGATGGGGATGCCGATGACCGGCAGGGTGGTGGCGGCAGCCAGGACGCCGGCCAGGTGGGCCGCCATACCGGCGGCAGCAATGATGACGCCAAAGCCGTTTTCTCTGGCGGAGGCGGCAAAGGCGTGGGCCGCTTCGGGTGTGCGGTGTGCGGACATGACGTGGACCTCACAGGGGACGTCATACTGCTTTAAGGTGGCTACGGCGTTTTTCACCACGCCCCAGTCACTGTCGCTGCCCATGATAACGGCAACTTTCTTCATCGGTATCTCATCCTTTCAAACAAAAACAGCTGCGAAAGCAGATTTTCTCGCAGCTTCTTTTTGGACCCGAGAGCAGCGGTGATCTTTCCTTTCCGCTTCTCCCCGAAGGACATCTGCCAGGACAGCAGACCCCTCGACTACCTCTATTTTACTGTAATCTGACTTTTTTTGCAATCCCTTTATGAGAAAATTCCCTGAAAGAATCCCACCGGCTTTTGTGCATTTTGAGGGATATGACTTTGCTCTTTTTATCAGCTTTGATGAAGACGGGCGGGATTCAAAGGAAAAAGAGAAGAGATTGAAACAAAGAATTTCAAATAAACTTTACAAAATCAGAAAAATATGGTATAATTTTATTGACAAAATAGATGCCCTGGACTATGGCCATCTGTGCCTGAGCAGGAGGTGTTGTTATGAAAAAATCCTGTGAGGTTATGTTACGCTGTTTTGCCGTGGCAGCGCTTGTGTCTTTGCTGGCCGGATGCAGCAAGGGTGGATCCGGCGCATACCGGCTTTCCATGGAAAAGGATTTTGACCCGGTTTCTCTCTCCTTTTCCGGTGCACCCTGGGAGTCGGAGCTGGAAGATGCCTTCAAGGGACTGGGCCTGCCGCTGCCCCTCTATCCGGTGACCGCTGCCGACAATCGGATGACCTTTTCGGTGCCGGTTTCGGTAACCGACTGGGAGGCGGACGGCGTGTTGCTCTTAAATTTCGAGACAACGGGCCAGGATGCACCCTACCTCTTCACCAATGCTGCTTTGGAGCTTTCTCTGGATGGGGAAAAGGCGTGGACTTCCTTTGTGGACCGGGCCAATGCCTATTTTTCCGACTGTGCCGGGGAAAATCCGGATTTTGCCGGCCTTGCGGACAGCAGTTACAGCTATATCAGTGTGAGTCCGGAGGACGGGGTGGATGCCTATTTCGGCTATACGCCGCTGGAGAATGTGGAAAATCCAGATCTGGCGCTGGCCTATGGGGGAAACTACCGCATCCGCATCGTCGCCGGAAAGGAAGAAAAGCCGGGCAGACGGTGAGCATCTTTCGGAAGGAGGCATCTCCATGAACAAGCAGAAGGCAATCCGCGCCTTTTCTGGTTTTGTTGCCGCCGCACTTTTTCCCCTTTTCCTCACCGGCTGTGGGGAAAAAGCAGGCTGGTCGGCCTCGCTGGAAAAGCTCTATGACCCCACCACCATGACCCTGGCGGGCCTGCCCTGGGACAGCAGCATCTCCCAGGTGGAGGAAACCCTGAAGCTGGACTTGGGAGAAACGGCTCTCTATCAGGGCGGGGACAC
>CALXFL010000224.1 GCA_944387515.1 uncultured Clostridia bacterium | reverse complement strand
ATTCAGCAGATAATCAGCCGTAGATTTCAGCAACAAACTTCTTCAGGTTTGCAAGGCCGATGGAGATACCAGTGATGCAGTCCTCCATGCCTTCGAACTCGATGGCCAGGTAGCCGTCATAACCAGCTTTGTGCAGCGCACGGATGCACTGTACAACGGGAACATCACCGTGACCGATGATGGTGCCGCGGAGGTAGTTGCCGCCTCTGGAGAGGAAGAAGCCCTCACCGGGGTTGTAGCCATTGCCGCTCTTGACGATGAAGTCTTTGGCATGGGCATAGAAGGCGTAAGGAGCGCAGCGTCCCACAGCTACAGCAGGATCGTCATCTGCACACAGGAAGTTGCCCATATCTACCAGCTGGCCGAAGTTTTCGTCAGCAACGGTGTTGATGAGCTTCTCTACCCGCAGGCTGTCCTGAGAGAAGAAACCATGGTTTTCAGTCATGGTCTTGATGCCTTTGGTCTTGGCATAAGCGGTTACAGCGCGGCATCCCTCTACCAGACGGGGAAGTACGTTGTCATAGCCCTGATAGGTGCGGGGTTCCGGACCACGGGTGACATCGTGACGGATGGTGGGGCAGCCCAGTACTTCGGCTACGTCGATGAACTTCTTAACCCGTTCAATCTCGGCTTCCAGGTTGCCGTCAGAGCCGTTGAGGAAATCAGCGCCAAAAGCAAAGTTGGAGATGGGCAGGCCCACCCGGTCGCTTTCAGCACGGAGCTCTTTGGCGTATTCCATGGTGTCGACACCTTCAGGGAAAACAAACTCAACGAATTCGATGGCGTCAAAGCCCATTTCCTTGGCTTTGGCAATGCACTGTACGGGGGTCAGGCGGCCATCGCGGAGATACTGCATAAAGCTGTAAACGCTGACAGAAAATTTCATGGTAAACAATCCTTTCTGTAAAATGATTGGCAACGGAGAATCAGAGGGTAACCTCGTGACCGGTCTTGGCGGATTCGTAGATGGCGTCCAGAATCTTCATCAGGGTGATGCCGTCCTCAGCGGGAGATTTGCAGGGAGTGCCGTTCATCACGCAGTCTACAAAGTGGTTGATTTCGTTGGCAAACAGGCCATCAAAGCTGAGGGCGGTGGGAGTGGTCAGCTGAACGTTGGCCATATAGTCGTTGAGGTTGGTGTACATTTCCAGCTCAGGATCCAGCAGGGCGCCAGCCTTGGTGCCGAACAGCTGAATTTTGCCTTCATCCTGCTTCAGGTTCAGAGAGAAAGCAGCTTCAATGGAAACAACGCTGCCGTTGTCGTAGCGGATCATGGCGGTAGCCAGATCTTCTACGTCGAAAATGTCGTTGTCAGTAGCGCCAGCAGATCTGTGTCCCTTGACAACGCCTTTCAGACCGGGACGGTTAGCCAGCTTGTAGAAGGTGGCGCCGTAAACCGAAACGGGTTTGGGGTTGCCCAGCAGATAACGGGTCAGGTCGATGACATGAACGCCCAGGTCGATCAGGGGACCGCCAGCAGAGCGGGACTTGTCTCCGAACCAGCCGCCGGGTGCGCCGTTGCGGCGGAGATAGGTGGCTTTGGCGTAGTAGATGTCGCCGAAGTAGCCGTTTCCGATGTAGTCCTGGAGGATGCTGCAGTCGTTGCCGTACCGTCTGACAAAGCCGATCATCAGCAGCTTGCCATTCTTTTCAGCAGCGGCTTTCATAGCCTCGGCCTCTGCGGCACAGGTGGCCATGGGCTTCTCGCAGATAACGTGGCAGCCAGCATTGAGGGCGGCAATGGTACAGGGAGCATGCTCGCTGTTCCAGGTGCAGACGCTGACAGCGTCCAGCTCGGGGAGCTCCTTGAGCATAACGTCCTTGTCGGTGTAGGTACGGGTTACGCCGTATTTTTCAGCCATCATGGCCAGCTGCTCTTCGTTGATATCGCAGAAAGCGTAGAGCTCAACGTTGGGGTTTTTCAGGTAAGCCTGGATATGTTCGTTGGAGATGCTGCCGGTGCCGATGACGGCTACTTTGATTTTGTTCATGGGAAACATCCTTTCTTTCTATATAAACAGGAAAACTGCGGATGACAAAGAACAGATGCCAGATAAGAGCATTATTTAATGAGATTGCTCAGGAAGTTGAAGGCGGTCACGATGTCCTTTTCAGGATTGTCGCCGACTTCTCTTTCAATGGTGAGGAAGCCATGGTAGCCGATCTCATCCAGTGCCTTCAGGTAGTTCTTGAAGTCCACAACACCTTCACCCAGCGGTAGCTCAATGAAGGAGGGGCTGGCCAGCATTTCTGCTTCCACCAGGCCATAAACCTCTTCGGGATCCCGGTAGTAGTTGCGCTTGCCGTCCTTGGCGTGGGTATGTACAATGTAGTCCTTCAGGGTGTAAACAGCCTGTACAGGGTCATCGCCGGTAACCATGACAAAGTTGGCAGGGTCGAGGTTGACGGCAACACCGGTGGAGTGCAGGCCATCCAGGAAGCCCTTCAGGGTTGCAGCAGTTTCGGGGCCGGTTTCAATGGCGAAGTGTGCGTCCATGGAGTCCGCATACTGAGCCAGCTGGAAGCAGGCTTCCTGCATGATTTTATAGCGCTCGTGGGAAGGATCGGAGGGAACTACGCCGATGTGGGTGGTGACCACATTGGTTTCCAGTTCTTTGGCCAGATCGAGGATTCTCTTGGAACGTTCAATCAGGTCGGGATTCATCTCCCGGTTGCCGAAGCCGTGACCCAGATCGCCGCACAGAGCGGAGATGACGAGGCCTTCTGCTTTGACCATGTTCAGAAATTCCTTGCGCTTTTCACCGGTCAGGGTGTCCGGTGCCAGTTCCCCGTAGGTGGAGTAGGCCTGGATGCCGGTAGCGCCAATGGCACGGGCTCTTTTCAGTGCCTCAGGAATGGGCAGCTTGAAGGATTCCAGCATAACGCCGATGGAGAAATTGTACATAAGATCTTCCTTTCCTCGTCCAATAAATAGACAATGAAAACATTTTTTCAGCCATCCGGCAACATCTGTGTCAGGTTTTCAAAACCTGACGGTAGGATGCCATTGACGGCTCTGTCACCTTTATTATATAATAAAACAGACAGCAAAGTAAAGGCGGAATGTTGCCCCTTCTTGATACGATATTGCTTTTTTGCTGTGATCGGAGGAGAAAATAATGCAACTGTCAACCTATGAAACACATATTCATCCCGACCCCAATTTTCCGATCATTTTTCATCTGGACACCTGTCATCGGGAGAGTCCTCCCTTTCTTCCCCACTGGCACGAGAGTCTCGAGCTTCTGTATGTGGTGGAAGGGGAGTGTCAGGTCAGCGGCAATGGTGCAGCCAGCAGGGCTACGGTGGGCGATGTGGTGATTTTCAGCTCCAACAGCATCCACGCTGTTTATCCGGTAAGCAACGTAAGCCGGTATTACTGCCTGATTGTGGATAAGGCGTTTTGTGACAGCTTTGGCGTGCCGGTGGGAGACAAACAGTTTGTTCAGGTAGTCAATGACTGGCGAATCCGGGAGTGCTATCAGTGGATTGTCCGGGAGATGCAGGAGCGGCAGCCTTATTATAAGGAATCCGTGAAGGCGTATAGCCTTCAGCTGCTGATCCGCTGCTGCCGGCTCTATGCCATCTCTCCCGGGAGCCAGCCCGGAGGTGAAAGCCGCCGCAGCGAAATGGTCAAGGAGGCTGTCAGCTATCTCCGGGCCCATTTTGCCGATCCGGTGACGGTGGATGAACTCTGTGCCCATGTGGGCTTCAGCAAATACTATTTCTGCCGGGAGTTCAAGGCCTTTACCGGCCGGACCGTGGTGGACTATCTGAATTTTCTCCGGTGCAGCAACGCCCGGCGGTTGATTGCCAGCGGGCGCTATAATGTAAGTGAGAGTGCCGCTATGAGCGGATTCAAAAGCCTGTCCTATTTTTCCAGGGTATACCGGCGGCAGATGGGGATTCTGCCGTCAGAGGAACAGGATGGGGAGTAAAAAGAGGGCAGCGTACC
>CALXFL010000223.1 GCA_944387515.1 uncultured Clostridia bacterium | reverse complement strand
TCGATGCCCTTCCGGGCCAGGTCGTAGAGCCGCTGGCCGTTGACCGACAGGGCAGAGTACATGGGAGGCAGCTGCATGATCTCTCCCCGGAACTTGGGGAGCACAGCTTCCAGCTGAGACATGGAAACCGGTGTGTCATCTTTAGAGCGTACGGTTCCCCAGATATCCTGCGTGTCAGTGGTGACACCCAGCTGAAAGGACAGGCGGTAGCACTTGTCCTGACTGGGGAGCAGGTCGCAGGCTTTGGTGGCGTTGCCCAGCAGCACCGGCAGCACACCGGTGGCCATGGGGTCCAGCGTGCCGGTGTGACCGATTTTTCGGGTGCGGGTGATGCCACGGAGCTTGGCCACCACATCAAAGGAAGTGAAGTCCTGGGGCTTGTCAATGCAGAGAACGCCGTGAAAAAGGGGGGGTGAAGCTGTCATGCCTGTTCCTCCAAAGCCTTGCCCACCGCTTCCAGAATCCGGGCCTTGACCTCCGGGAGAGGGCCTTTCAGGGTACACCCGGCGGCGAAGTAATGGCCGCCACCGCCCAGGGTGGCGCAGACTGCGCTGACATTGACCCGCTCAGCCGAGCGGAGAGAGATCTTGTACTCCTGCGGTCCCCGTTCCTTGATGGTGATACCCACTTCGACTCCCTCTACCTTGCGGGGAATGGCGGCAACGCCGTCCATCTCCGCTTCGGTGACACCAAAAATCTGGTACATATTCTCTGTCAGGATAATGAGGGCGGCAGCACCGTCAAAATGGTATTCCATGTTGCTGATGACCTGCTGTTCCAGCGCCAGCTGGTTGCGGGTCTTGGTATCAAAGTGGTGGCGGTTGATCCAGGCGTAGTCGATGCCGGTCTCCATGAGCCGGGCGGCCAGCCGGTGGGTGCGGGGGGTCGTGTTGTTGAATTTGAAGCAGCCGGTATCGGTGGCCATGCCGGTGTAAAGGCAGGTGGCCATCTCCCGGGTCAGGGAGACCCCCAACTCGTCCGCCAGCAGACAGATCAGCTCACAGGTAGCGGCGGATTCTCCTTCCAGCAGCAGCCGGGCAGCAAACCGGGTATTGGAGGGGTGGTGGTCAATGGCCAGATCCACCCGATCCCGCCAGGGGGCCAGTCCCTCTCCCATGAGCTGCTGGTCGGCGATGTCCACCGATACCACGGCCCGGGGTTCAAAGTCCTCTTCCAGGTAGCCTTCAGCCAGATACTGGAGCTTTTTGGGCAGGGGGTCGCTGCACCGGATGGCAGCCCGCTTGCCCATGGCTTTGAGAATGTGCCAGAGGCCGTAGCCGCTGCCCAGGGTATCTCCGTCCGGATTGCGGTGGCAGAGAATCAGCAGGTCATCCTGGGAGGCCAGCCAGCTGGCGGCTTCCTTCATGGTGATTTCCATAGCAGGCTCCTTTCTCATTCTTCGTCTTCAGAGGTTTCCTGTTCTCCTGCCGGTTCCAGATCCGCCAGAATCTGGTTGATGTGGGCGCTGTATGCGATGGAGGAATCCGCCACAAAGTGAAGCTCCGGGCATTTGCGGAGATGCAGCCGGTTGCCGATCTCCCGCCGCAGGAAGCCGGAAGCCGACTTCAGTCCCTTTACCGACTGAATGGTGGCATCCTCTCCCTCAATGGCGCTGACGTGTACTTTGCAGTGGGAGCAGTCTGCCGATACCTCGCAGCGGACGATGCTGAGCATCTGGGAAATGCGGGGGTCCTTTAGCTCTCGCAGCAGGACAGCCAGCTCCCGCTTCATATCTTCGGACAGACGTCCAACCTTATAACTTGCCATATGGTTTCTCCTTTCACAGGGGATGGAACTTTTTGCAAACGCCTCCCGGCGGCAGCTGTCACGGGGAGGCGTTTACAAAAAAGATGGGGAAAAGGGGAAGCCGGACGCTTCCCCCGTTTTCACCCTGACCGGGAATCTCCCGATCAGTCTTCCCGATATTCTTCAATGATAAAGGCTTCAAAGACGTCGCCTTCCTTGATGTCCGAGAAGCGGGTCAAACCGACACCGCACTCGTAACCCTGGGCAACTTCCTTGACGTCGTTCTTAAAGCGGCGCAGAGAATCCATCTGATCCTCGGCGATGACAATGCCATCCCGGACAACCCGGATCTGGGCATCTCTGGTGATCTTACCGCTGGTGACATAGCAACCGGCCACGGTGCCCACGTTGGTGATCTTGTAGACCTGCCGGACTTCCAGGCTGCCCAGTTCCACCTCACGGGTCTTGGGTGCCAGCATACCCTTCATAGCGGCCTTGACATCGTCGATGGCGTCGTAGATGATCCGGTACATCCGCATTTCAACGTGGCTTTCCTCGGCGTCTGCCTTGGCCACGGGGTCAGGACGGACGTTGAAGCCGATGATGATGGCGCCGGAGGCATTGGCCAGCATGACGTCGGACTTGTTGATGGCACCTACGCCGGTGTGGATAACCCGTACCCGGACCTCATCGTTGGTGAGCTTTTCCAGAGACTGTTTGACAGCCTCGGCAGAGCCCTGCACGTCGGCCTTGACCACGATGGGCAGTTCCTTCATCTCGCCTTCGGCAATCTGGCTGAACAGGTTATCCAGGGTGACCTTGCGGACCGAGTTGAACTGCTCTTCCTTCTGCTCATGACGGCGCTGCTCTACCAGCTCTCTGGCCAGCCGCTCGTTTTCAACAGCGTTGAAGATATCGCCGGCGGCGGGCACTTCGTCCATACCGGTGATCTCAACCGGTACAGAGGGACCGGCTTCGGTCAGGATCTGACCCCGGTCGCTGATCATCTGGCGGACACGGCCCACAGTGGTACCGGCAATGAGAATGTCACCGGTGTGCAGGGTGCCGTTCTGTACCAGAACGGTAGCGACAGGACCACGGCCCTTATCCAGACGGGCCTCGACCACAGTGCCCTTGGCCAGACGGTTGGGATTGGCTTTCAGCTCCTGTACCTCAGCCACCAGCAGGATGTTCTCCAGCAGGTCGTCGATGCCTTCGCCGGTGAGAGCGGAGACAGGTACACAGATAACATCGCCGCCCCATGCTTCAGGTACCAGCTCATACTCGGTCAGCTCCTGCATGACCTTGTCGGGGTTGGCGGTGGGTTTATCCATCTTGTTGATGGCAACGATGATGGAGACGTTGGCAGCCTTGGCGTGGTTGATGGCCTCGATGGTCTGGGGCATGATGCCGTCGTCGGCGGCTACAACCAGGATGGCGATGTCGGTAACGGCAGCGCCTCTGGCACGCATGGCGGTAAAGGCCTCATGGCCGGGGGTGTCCAGGAAGGTGATGGTCTTGCCCTGCACCGATACCTGATAAGCACCGATGTGCTGGGTGATGCCGCCGGCCTCGGTGGAGGTGACGTGGGCATTGCGGATCCGGTCCAGAATGGAGGTCTTACCGTGGTCAACGTGACCCATGACAACCACAACGGGGCTTCTCTCCTGGAGGGAAGCGGAATCGTCTTCCTCGTCGCTGATGAGCTGTTCTTCGATGGTGACGATGACTTCCTTCTCTACCTTTGCGCCCATTTCCTCTGCCACCAGGGAAGCGGTATCGAAGTCGATGACCTGATGCTGGGCAGCCATGACACCCAGCATCATCAGCTTCTTGATGACGTCGGTGACGGTAGCTTTCAGCCGGGTAGCCAGTTCGGAAACGGTGATCTCATCGGGAATCAGCACCTTCAGCTGCTGCTTTCTGGCGCGTTCCAGTGCCAGCTGCTGGAGTTTGTCGGCCTCGGTCTCCCGTTTGCCGGAATAACGGCCTTTGCCCTTCTGCTGCTGGGATTTCTGTTTCAGCTTCTGCTTTTTCTGCTGCTGACCGTCCTTCATCCGGCCCTGAGGCGCAATCTCCTCATACCGGACATTCCATTTGTCCAGGTTGACGTCGCTGGTCTTGGTATCTACGCGGCGGACAGTGCGCTCTTTCTCCACCGGTTCGGCAGGAGCCGCAGGGGCTGCGGGAGCAGCCGGTTTTGCAGCAGGCTTTGC
>CALXFL010000222.1 GCA_944387515.1 uncultured Clostridia bacterium | reverse complement strand
TAGTAGGAAAGCAGGCCAGCAGCCGGATAGACCGCCAGTGAAGTGCCGCCCACAATCAGCAGGTCAGCCTGCCGGATTGCCGTACAGGACTCCACCAGTACCGACTGATCCAGGGATTCCTCATAGAGCACCACATCCGGTTTGATAAGGCCACCACAGCTGCACCGGGGCACACCTTGACTCTGGCGGATCTGTTCTGCCTCATAAAAGGCGCCGCACCGCTGACAGTAATGGCGGAGTGCTGACCCATGGAGCTCCAGCACCTTGCGGCTGCCAGCCCGCTGGTGCAGGCCGTCGATGTTCTGGGTCACGACTGCCGCCAGATGCCCTGCCTCCTCCAGCGCCGCCAGAAAGCGGTGGGTGCGGTTGGGCTGCACATCCAGACAGCAGAGAATTTTCTCCCGGTAAAAATCATAGAAGGTCTCCGGATTCCGGTCAAAAAAACTGCGGCTCAGGATCTCTTCCGGCGGATAGGCATACTGCTGGTGGTAAAGTCCATCGGGACTTCTGAAATCCGGAACACCGCTTTCTGTGGAAACGCCAGCACCTCCGAAAAAAACGGCCCGGCGGCTTTCCTGAAGCCAGCTCCGGAACAGATTCAGTTGTTGCTGATCCATCTTATTCCTCCTTCAGTTCCAGAGAAATCGGACAGTGATCGCTGCCCATCACCTCGGAGAGGATCTCCGCCCCCGTAAGCCGGGAAACCAGCGGCTGGGAAACCAGAAAATAATCAATACGCCAGCCGATATTCTTTCCTCTCGCCCCATACATATAGGACCACCAGGTATAGGCGCCGGTGCGATCGGGATAGAAATGCCGGTAGCTGTCCACAAAGCCTTCTTCCAACAGCAGACCGAACTGCTCTCGCTCCTGGGGAGTAAAGCCAGCGTTGTTCTGATTGGAAGCGGGATTTTTCAGATCAATTTCCCGATGGGCGACATTCATGTCTCCGCACACCACCACCGGCTTTTTCTGCTGAAGGCCGGTAAGGTACTGGCGGAAATCCTGCTCCCATTGTACCCGGTAATCGAGTCTCGTCAGTCCCCGCTGGGAATTGGGGGTATACACCGTCACCAGGTAAAAATCCGGAAATTCCAGCGTAATGAGCCGTCCTTCCTGGTCATGTTCCGGTATTCCCATCCCCAACTGTACCGACAACGGCTTTTTTCTGGTAAAGATCACCGTGCCGGAATATCCCTTTTTCACTGCTGAATTCCAGTACTGTTCATAACCGGGAAGCAGAATTTCTGCCTGATCCGGCTGCATTTTGGTCTCCTGAAGGCAGACCATATCGGCATCTGCCTGTTCAAAAAAGTCCATAAATCCCTTGCCCAGACAGGCACGCAATCCGTTGACATTCCAGGAAATCAGTTTCACGTCCATGCATCCTTTCTATTTCTACTGATTCTACTATACCCTAAATAAACGATTTTGTGAATGAAAAAAATGCAGAAGAAGGTAAAATTTTGTAAAACACCGGCGAACACCTCCCTTCTAATGTTTCTGCACCTTCCCCTGAACGGTTTTCGGTTGCCGGTCCTTTAAAAATGTTGTATACTAGGAGCATGTTACCAATGCAACAGAAAGGCTTGATCCATTTTGATTTATATAACAGGCGATACCCACGGCGATCTGAGCCGTTTTCAGACCCCTACCATCAAAAAACTCAAAGCAAAGGACACCCTCATCATCTGCGGAGACTTCGGCTTTGTCTGGGATGGCTCCAAAAGTGAGCAGCGGATCCTGAAAAAGCTGGGCCGCCGTCCCCATGACACTCTTTTTGTGGAAGGATGCCGGGATAACTACGACCTGCTGGCCCAGTATCCCGTTGTACCCTACCGCGGCGGACAGGCCCGCAAAATCTGCGGCAGTGTCTACCAACTGCTGCGGGGAGAGGTCTATGAGATTGACGGCAAGAAAGTTTTTGCCTTCGGCGGTGGTTATAGTGATGAGGAGTGGCTGGATGTCGGCCATGCAGACGGCGGTATGTGGTGGACAGCTGAACAACCCTCCGACGAAGAACAGGCTCATGGCTTGCAGCAGCTGGCCGCATGCGGCAATCAGGTGGACCTGATCGTCAGTCACGATGCGCCTGCCTCCATCCGTCACTTCATCCGGATTGAGGACAATGAAGAAAGCACCATCCACAGTTACCTGGAACAGGTACTCCACCAGTGCCGGTTTAGCCGCTGGTTCTTCGGTCATTACCATCTGGATAAGGTGATTCCGCCCCGATTTACAGCCGTTTTTCAATCGGTTTATCAGGTGGAATAAGATTTGACGAAAAAAAGAAAAACCCAGGTGAAAAGGGCTTTTCACAGGGGAAAAAAGGGATTATAATAAGACTTGAACACCCCCTGCTTTCCAGTATTGAAAGCATCTTTCCGTCATACGCCAACGACGGGCAACGACAGGAGGAACTGGTATGAGAAACAGAGTCAGAGTTACCATATGTGGCAAAACATACAGCATTCAGACCGATGAAAACGGCACCTATGTCACCGCCCTGGCCAAAGAGCTGGACCGGCGGATCAATGAATTTATGGAGGACAACAATGCCTCCTTTCCCTCGGCGGCGGTGATGACCGCCCTGGCTTTGATGGATGAAACGGCAAAAGCCACCTCGGACGTGGATAATTTCCGTGCCCAGATCAAAGGCTATGTGGAGGAGGCTGCCGCTGCCCGCATCGAAGCAGAGCGGAGCAAACGGGAAGTCGAGCGCCTGCGGCAGGAAAATGAAAAACTCAAGAGCGACATGGAGCTCTTGAACCTGCGCAATGAAGTCAGCAACAGCTGAACCTGATAAAGGAGGAACCCCCATTGGCAAAACTGGAGATCCTGGCTCCGGCCGGTTCCATGGAGGCGCTGGAGGCAGCTGTCCGCTGCGGCGCTGATGCAGTATACCTGGGACAGAAAAACTTCAGCGCCCGGAAAAACAGCCAGAATTTTGATGAGGAAGAGCTCTGCCAGGCAGTAGCCTATGCTCACCGCTGCGGCGTCAGCATCCATCAGGCATTGAATATTCTGATCTTTGACCAGGAGCTGGAAGGCCTGCGGGAATGTATCCGCATTGCCTGCAAGGCTGGTGTGGATGCCCTGATTGTGCAGGACTGGGGCGTGGCCGCCATGGTGCGTCAGCTGGCACCAGACATGCCTCTCCATGCCTCCACCCAGATGGCGATTCACTCTCCCGCCGGCGTCAGACTGGCCGAGTCCCTGGGCTTTTCCCGGGTGGTACTGGCCAGAGAGCTGTCCCGGAAAGAAATCGAAGCAATTGTCCGGTCCACTACGCTGGAAACAGAGATCTTTGTTCATGGCGCTCACTGCATGTCCATTTCAGGCCAGTGCTATATGAGTGCCGCCATCGGCGGCAACAGCGGCAACCGGGGACAGTGTGCCCAGCCCTGCCGGCTGCCCTTTACGGCTGGCTGTCCGGCCCGGTCCGGGGTGGGAGAAAATGTACTCTCCCTAAAAGACATGAGCCTGGTGGAACAGCTGCCGCTGATTGAAGAGATGGGCGTCACCTCGGTGAAGATCGAAGGACGGATGAAACGGCCGGAATATGTGGCCGCCGCTGTCACCGCCTGCCGCCGGGCACTGGAAGGGGAAGATCCCCGGATGGATCAGCTTCAGGCAGTCTTCTCCCGCTCTGGCTTTACCTCTGGCTACTTTGAAGGAAAGCGGGACCGACAGATGTTCGGCTTCCGTACCAAATCCGATGTACAGGCTGCCGGAGAGGTTCTCTCCTCCATGCGGCAGCTCTACCATAAGCAGACTCCACTGGTGCCGGTAGACATGACCTTTTCCATGGAAGCCGGACAGCCTGTCCGGCTGACCCTCACTGACGGCACCCACACGGTCATGACAGAAACAGACCAGCCTCCGGAAACAGCTGACCACGGTGGAACCGATGCCGGATGGGCCAGGGGACAGCTCTCCCGTCTGGGCGGAACACCCTATTTTCT
>CALXFL010000221.1 GCA_944387515.1 uncultured Clostridia bacterium | reverse complement strand
AAGGGACGGCCAAAGCCGTCCCTTTTTGTAGTTTGTTTGATTGGAACAGGAGGAATTGTCCATGAGCATTACGGTCAACATTTATTACACCGGCCGGGATGGAAGCGCCCGGAAATTTGCAGAGGAAATGGTTTCCTCTGGCATCGTGGAGGAAGTCCGGGCTGAGGAAGGCAACCTGGGGTACGCCTACTTTTTCCCCATGGAGGATCCGGAAACGGTGCTTCTCATTGACCGCTGGCGGGATCAGGCGGCCATCGACCTGCATCACAAGTCTCCGATGATGCAGAAAATTGCAGCCCTTCGGGAAAAATACCACCTGCGGATGCGGGTAGAACGGTACCGGGACGAGCGGGAAGGATGACGAAAGGGACGGCGTTAACCGTCCCTTTTTTGCGTGCTATTCGATTTTCATGGTTTCCATCTGCTCCTTGGAAACACCATTTTTTTCTCCCATGGCTAGCCAGTAATTGGTAGAGGCCCGGATGAACAGCTTCTTGGGCAAGGGCATGGTGGTGTGGAAAGTGCGGTACTGATGCCGCTGAATGGAAGCTGCGAGCTTTCGGATTCCTCTCTCAGCCAGGAATCGGAAGGGCGTTTTCAGAATAGCCTCTCCGCTGCCAATCATCAGCGCTGAGCCAAAGACATAGCCCTGCTGGGTACAGAACAGCTTGACCATTTCCACGGCCAGCCGGTTTTGCTGCCACTCAATAAAACCGCAATTGATGAGCACTGAGATGACCGGCTTTTTCTTGGGGGGATGCGCTGCCAGCGTTTTCAGGAAAGAAAGCAGCGGAACTGGAATCCCATCCGCATAGAGAGGGAAGACCAATAGCAGCTGGGAAAACCCCTCCATCCGGCTGCACAGCTCCAGATGGTTCTTGGGGGTGATGGCGAAGGTTTCTGTGGGCAGGGAGCAGGCTTCGGCGAAAATGGCGGCGTATTCCTTGGAGTTGGAGCGGGGAGCTCTGGGGCTGCCGTTGAGAATCATCAGTTTTTCCATGCTTCCACCCTCTCTTTCACAATGGCTTCCACCTGGGATTCCTCACAGCAGATGACCTCTGTTTCTTCCATGGCCATGTTGTAGGTGTTGCGGGCAATCAGCTGCCGGAAGAGTGCTTCCTCCTGGGGGCTGGATGCTCCGTAGCCCACAATGACGGCTTTTTTGGGGACAACCTGCCGCTGTACATGGTGGGTTTCACCGTGATGAATCCGGATAAAGGCCTGCTGAATGGGGATGGCCCGTTCCAGCATGGTCTTCATGGGCACATCATAGCTACCGCAGAAGATACGGCTTACATAGAGCAGCTGATCGCTCTGGGCAATGAGGGGATATACTCTGGTGGCATCATCCCGTATGACACACCGGCCGGGGGTTTTGGTCCAGCAGCCGAAGCAGCCCACACAGTTTGCAATCTTCAGTCCGGAAAGGTCGATGTAGCGGATATCCTCCTGTTCTGGGGGAAGGGAGAGGGAATGGTCGCTGAGAATCAGTTTCATAAAACCTGCTTTCTTGATGGAGTGAATCAGTCGGAATCGGGATCGGGCTGCTGGCCGTCGTGGGCGGCCCAGCAGCAGGGCCCCATCTCCATTTCAGTGAAGATGGCCCGGAAGGAAGAGTCCTCTGGACTGCATGCATAAAGCCCAAACTGGATCGGGCCGTCCGCCTTCCACAGGTGGCAGATCCGCATCTGGTGAAAGGTGGTGCCGTCCAGGGAGCATTCGACGCGGAAGTCTGCCTCCCGCCGGCTCAGCCGGTACCAGATGGAGTGGATGCCGGCGTCAAGCTCGGTGGTAGCCCAGTCAGAGTAACCCAGGTTGGTGACGACGCTGCCCAGGTGTTGGAATTGCTCGTTTTCATATTCCACCGAGGCTTTCAGCCAGTTCTCACTGTCCAGATAGACAGCAACGCCGCACTGGTCAAACCGGTGGGCCGGTTCAAAGGCTGTTTTGACGGTGAAAGAAAAGTACTTCTCTTCGGTTTCCATCTGAAGAACCGGGGCATTGTCATTGCGGAAGTGGTAATAGGTGCGCTGCCACAGGTCGGTGTGAGGCTGGGTGATGATTTCGATTTGCTCGGGAGTGATGGTGAACTGAGCGGGCTGCCGGGTCCATTGTAGTTTGGAAGTATCAAACATTGTCATGTCCTCCTGACGGCGGATTATTCTCTTTCGGTGCGAAGGGTAAAGGTATCGGGCAGGTGGAAGATGGCTTCTTTTAAGAAGATGGGGTAGAAGTACTCCTTCTCAAGGCTGTCCAGGGGAAGCCAATGGAACCAGTGGGTATGGCTCCCTTCTTTCATGGTAAACCGGTCTCCACGGGCAAGCAGAGAGTCCGGTGCCTCTACCAGAAAGTAGGTGCAGAGTTCATGGTACCGCTCTCCTGATACATCTTCGGTGAAAAAGCTCTGGTTGAGCCAGAGGGGACGGAGAATCCGGGGCTCCATCTCCAGTTCTTCCCGCATCTCTCTGGAAAGGGCTTCTTCGGCGGTTTCGTGGAGCGCTACCCGTCCGCCGGGCAGGTAATAATAGGGAGAGCGCTCGTCCTTCATGGCGAGGATGCGGTTTTCATGAATCAGAATGGCACAGACCCGGAGGTTAAACCGTCCCTCCGGAGTTTTGAAGGTAATGTCCATGGGGAATTCCTTTCTGTCATGTCAGGGATATGATATAAATCTGGCAGGGGTTGGCCTCGTCCCAGAGGGTTTTCAGGACCTCGAACTCCTGAAAGCCAAGGCTCAGATAAAATCGGTTGGTATCGTCATAGCAGGGATACCGTCCCATCTGAACTGTTTTCACCTGTAAGAAGGCGTATCCGTTTTGAACGGCATATTCCCTTGCCATGGCAAACAGCCTGCGGCCAATGCCGCGGCGGTGAAACTCCGGCAGCACGCCCATGACAGCCAGTTCCATGGTGGCTTTTCCGGTCTCCTTCAAACAGAGAAAGCCCACCGGACGTTCCCCCTCAAAGGTGGCAAAAAAGGGCCAGTTCCGGCAGTCTGCGATGTACTGCTCTCTGGATTCTGGAATGCCAAACCATTGGGGCAGTGCTTCCAGAATCTGACGGGCAATGGACGCCTTGTCATCGGAATCCATGATCATTTTCAGCATAAAGACCTCACATCAGTCATGGCTGAGCTGACCACCATACCACTACCGCTGCCCCCACAAAGGGCAGGCTGGCCAGTAGCATTGGTACGGCCTGATTGGCGAAGGACGTCATGGAAAAGACCATCCAGACGGCGCCCAGCCCCAGCTGGATGACAGCCAGGGCAAGCCGGTGTTTTCTGGTGTATTCCTTTCTTCCCGGCAGCCAGCCGGCCAGCAGGGAAATGGCGTTCCAAAAAGCCACCAGAGCTAGCAGAAAGACGGTGGCGTTATAGATGGGCAGCAGCCGACCAAGAGAAAAAACGGCCCCCACAGCCAGAATCCCAAGGAAGACAATCCAGTAGATGGGTTTTGGCTTCATAGTGTGCTCCTTTCTGGAAGCTGCCGGATGAGCCCCGGTAGCTCCGGTACCGGCGGACGGCTTCCAGCAGGGCAGCCACATTCTCTACCGGCACTTCCTTGCCGATCTCGATGTTGAGCCCAAGGCCGCCCTCTGGCAGGTAGAGAGTTTCCACCGCCTCCCGGACGTGGTCGTCCAGCTGGGACGGGGTGGCAAAAGGGAAGAGCTGCCGGTCCAGATCCAGGTTAATGGGGATTTTGCCCTTACAGACCCGCTTCAGGTTGTCCAGGCCGTTGGCCCGGAACTGGGGGTTGATCATGTCGACGCCGCACTCCTGGAGGTCAGGCATGATCTCGTAGATCATGCCATCGGTGTGCATATATACGTACCGGCCGGTAGCCTTGACCATGGCGTACAGCTTGCGGAAGGCCGGCTTCAGGTAGCGGCGCCATTTTTCCGGACCAATGGCCAGGCCCCGCTGCATGCCCAGGTCGTCGCCGAAAAAGACGATCTCGCCGGCTGTGGGCAGGATGTCCAGTGACGATGGACTCCATTCCCTCCTC
>CALXFL010000220.1 GCA_944387515.1 uncultured Clostridia bacterium | reverse complement strand
GCCCACTGCGGTGGGCGACCAAGGGCTTTGCCCTTTGGAATCCCACAATTTTTCGAGAAAAATTGAGTAAAGCTTTTGATATTTTGTGCTGCTGGGTGGTTTTACATTTTGTGCAACTTTTTCTGTAGGAAGGCAAAAGTCTACAGGCTGGGGCGGCGCTCCTCACGAAGCGCCGCTTTCTATTCTCAGAAGGCCGTCAGACCGGGCCTTCATGGCCCCGGCTCTTCTTGCACCCCGCCCGGACGCCGGTGCTTCCGGCGCCACCGGTCTGCCAGCCCGGCTGCCGTCCTTCTGTACCGTTATCCTATGCAGCGGACGGGCAGCCGGTGAGACCATTCCGGAAAGGGAAATTTTGTGTAAAAAAGAATTGAATTTTCTGAACTTTTCGTCTATAATATTCTATAACAAACGGATCTCTATCAGCACGAAAGGAGCAGACTGCCATGCTGGATCAGGTAAATTTGCAGAAAACCACCATGAAGGAAGAATACAAACCTGAAAGCCGCCGCCTCAAGGAGGAGCTGGCCCGGCTTCAGCAGGTCATCAAGGAGAAAAAGCTGCCGGTCATCATCCTGTTTGAGGGATGGAGTGCCGCCGGTAAGGGCGGACTCATCTCGGATCTGATCCTCACCCTGGATCCCCGGAACTTCAAGGTCTATTCCACCCTCTCCCCCACCGAGGAGGAACGCCGCCGTCCGCTGCTGTGGCGGCACTGGCAGGTCATTCCGCCCCGGGGCCAGATGACAATTCTGGACCGGAGCTGGTATCAGGAGGTCTCGGTGGAGCGGCTGGAACAGGAGCTGGACGACAAGGAGGTCGCCCGCCGGATGGACAGCATCCGCACCTTTGAGCGGCAGCTCACCGATGACGGCTATCTCATCCTCAAGTTCTTCCTGCACATCTCCAAAAAGGAGCAGAAGCACCGGCTGGAAAAGCTGGCCGAGTCGGAGAACACCAGCTGGCGGGTCACCAAGCTGGACTGGCACCGGAACCGCCACTACGACCGCTACTATGAGGCCTTCGACCAGATGCTGGAGGAGACCAGCACCGAAAACGCCCCCTGGCATCCCGTCTCCTGCCACGACCGGCGCAGCGCCCTCATTGAAATCTACCACACCGTCATTGATGCCATCGAGGCAGCGGTAGAGAAAAAGGAAAACGCCCCGGCGGTCATCCATCCCATCGATCCCGGCCCCTTCCACCTGGTGCCGATGCCCCGGCTGGCCGACATCGACCTGGACCGGCAGGTGAGCGAGGAGGACTATGACCGGCTGCTGAAAAAGAAGCAGGAAAAGCTGCACCGCCTCCACAATGAGCTCTACCAGCGGAAGATCCCGGTGATTGTGGGGTACGAGGGCTGGGATGCCGCCGGCAAGGGCGGCAACATCAAGCGGGTGGCTGCCGCCCTGGATCCCCGGGGCTATGCGGCGCTGCCCATCGCCGCCCCCACCCCCGACGAGCTGAACCGCCAGTACCTGTGGCGGTTCTGGACCCGGCTGCCCAAGACCGGCCACATCGCCATCTTTGACCGCACCTGGTACGGGCGGGTCATGGTGGAGCGGCTGGAGGGCTTCTGCTCCGAGGACGACTGGCACCGGGCTTACCGGGAGATCAACGAGTTTGAACAGGAGCTTGTGGGCTGGGGCGCTGTCCTGGTGAAATTCTGGCTCCACATCGACAAGGACGAGCAGCTGCGCCGCTTCACCGACCGCCAGAACACCCCCGCCAAGCAGTGGAAGATCACCGACGAGGACTGGCGCAACCGGGAGAAATGGGACCTTTACGAAGTGGCGGTGGATGATATGCTGCGGCTGACCTCCACCGACTTTGCCCCCTGGACCATCATCGAGTCCAACGACAAGAAGTTCGCCCGGCTGAAGGCGCTGACCACCCTGATTGACGCCATTGAAAACCGGCTGATGAGATGACAAAATGCCCCCGTCCAGATGGGCGGAGGCATTTCTCATTCTGTATCAGGTGTGCCTTACAGCAGGGTGACGCCCCGCCGGGCGCAGGCTTCCACCATCTCCTCGTCCCAGATGGAGGCCTGAACCTCACCGATATGGGCCTTCTGGAGCAGCACCATGCAGAGCCGGGACTGGCCGATGCCGCCGCCGATGGTCAGAGGCAGCTCGCCGTTCAGAAGCATCTGGTGGTAGGGCAGCTTCTCCCGGTCCTCGCAGCCGGCACTGGCCAGCTGGCGGCGGAGGGACTCGGCATCCACCCGGATGCCCATGGAGGACAGCTCCACTGCCCGGCCCAGCACCGGATACCAGATCAGGATATCGCCGTTGAGGGCCCAGTCGTCATAGTCGGGGGCCCGGCCGTCGTGGGGCTTGCCGTCCGAGAGCGCACCGCCGATGCCGGTGATGAAGATGGTGCCGAACTCCTTGGCGGCGGCGTTCTCCCGCTCCTTGGCGGTCATGCCGGGGTACCGGTCCAGCAGCTCCTGGGCGGACAGGAAGGTCACCTTTTCGGAGATAAACGGCTCGATCTCGGGATTGGCCCGGTGGAGGGCTTCCTCGGTCTCCCGCAGCGCCCGCATCACCCGGCGGACGGTGTGACGGAGCATCTCAGGGGTGCGGGTCTCGGGGGTGATGATCTTCTCCCAGTCCCACTGGTCCACATAGACCGAGTGGAGGTTATCCAGCTCCTCATCCCGGCGGATGGCGTTCATGTCGGTGTAAAGGCCGGTATTGGGGCCGAAGCCGTAGCGCTTCAGCGCCAGCCGCTTCCACTTGGCCAGGGAGTGGACGACCTCCACCTCCTGCCCCATGTCGGCAATGTCAAAGGAGACGGGGCGCTCCACGCCGTTCAGGTTGTCGTTGAGGCCGCTGTCCCGGCGGACGAAGAGGGGCGCTGAGACACGGGTCAGGTGGAGCTTGTCGGCCAGCTCCCGCTCAAAGGTGTCCTTGACCAGTTTGATGGCAATTTCAGTTTGCAGAATGTCCAGCGTGGGATGGTAGTCCGCTGGCAGCTGGGTGTGAAGCAGTGACAATTCAATTCCTCCTGATGCGCCAGGCACACCCCGGCGCTTTTTCTACCATTCTATCACGAATGGATGGATTTTGCAACTCTTTAAAGAGGTAAATCACGAAATTTTCCGGTAAAAAACGCCGTCCCCGGGGAAACGTTCAGGGACGGCGTCTGATTACTGCTCCTCTTCCGCAGCCAGAAGCGGTGCATTCTTCTTGGCAGCCACCCGGAAGACCAGATAGCCCGCCACAAACATCAGGGCGATGACCACCACGCCCGAACGGGAGCTGTCGGTGAGCTGGGTGGAAATGCCCATGAGCATGGTGCCGGTGAAGGCGGCTCCCTTGCCGAAGATGTCGAAGAAGCCAAAGTACTCGCTGGACTTCTCCTTGGGGATGATCCGGGCAAAGTAGGAGCGGGAAAGAGCCTGGATGGCCCCCTGGAAGACTGCCACGCAGACCGCCAGGAACCAGAACTCCCACGCCTTGTCCAGCTGGATCGCAAAGCAGGCGATGAAGAAATAGCCGGCGATACAGATGGAGATCAGGCGGGTGGTGTCCACCCGCTTGGTGAGCTTTCCGAAGAGGATGACACAGGGGAAGGCCACCACCTGGGTCAGCAGCAGCGCCAGCAGCAGGTTGGTGTCCGAGATGCCCACGTCCTTGCCGTAGGAGGTGGCCATGTCGATGATGGTGTAGACGCCGTCAATGTAGAGGAAGAAGGCCAGCAGGAACAGGAAGATGGGCTTCTTGACCCGCACATCCCGCACCGTGTTCACCAGCCGGGAAAAGCTCTCCCGGAAGGCGTTCTTCTGGGGGGCGACGCCGTACTTCTGCCGGTAGTGGAGCCAGAGGGGCAGGGTGCAGGCCAGCCACCAGACGGCGTTGAGGACAAAGGCCAGCATGGTGGCCAGGGTGGTGGAGAGGCCCAGCGGCTCTGCAAAGAGCACCAGCAGCAGGCTCAGGGTAAAGGGAATGCAGCTGCCGATATAGCCCCAGGCGTAGCCGTGGGAGGAGACCATGTCCATCCGGCTGTGG
>CALXFL010000219.1 GCA_944387515.1 uncultured Clostridia bacterium | reverse complement strand
AGACAACATGCCCTCTCAATAGCTTGAATAATTTTTGCTTCAAAACTTTGTCTAACTTTTTGGGGTCACTTCAATGAGGCGGCCGTCTTCTTTTCTTTATCAGGCAATCTGCCGGAAACTCAGCCTTCCAGAATCCGCTCTGCCACCATCTTGTGACAGAGTGCCAGGAAGTCCTCCACCGTCATGCTGCCCAGATCGCCGCCAGCGCGGGACCGGATGGACAGGGTGCCGTTTTCGGCCTCCTTGTCGCCCAGAATGACCATGTAGGGAACCTTCTCCAGCTGGGCCTCCCGGATCTTGTAGCCGATCTTCTCGCTGCGTCCATCGGCAGTGGCTCTAAAGCCATGAGCCGACAGCTTCGCCACCAGCTCCTCTGCCTGGGGAACCGTCCGCTCGGTGACGGGCAGTACCCGAATCTGCTCCGGCGCCATCCACATGGGCAGCGCACCGGCGTACTTCTCCAGCAGCAGGGCCAGGGTACGCTCGTAGCAGCCCAGGGAGGTGCGGTGGATGATATAGGGGGTCTTCTGGCTGCCGTCGGTGTCGGTATAGGTCATGCCGAACTTCTCAGCCAGCAGCATATCGATCTGGATGGTGATGAGGGTGTCTTCCTTGCCGTGGACGTTGCGGATCTGGATGTCCAGCTTGGGGCCGTAGAAGGCGGCCTCGTCGATGCCGACCTCGTACTTCACGCCCAGGTGGTCCAGAATCTTGCCCATGGTATCCTGGGCAACCTGCCACTGCTCCGGGGTACCCTCGTACTTGTCGGTGTTGTTGGGATCCCACTGGGAGAACCGGTAGGTCACATCGTCAATGAGGCCCACAGCGGTCAGCATATCCTTGGCCAGCTGGAGACAGCCCTTGAACTCCTCTTCCAGCTGCTCGGGACGGAGAATCAGATGGCCTTCCGAGATGGTGAACTGCCGCACCCGGATCAGGCCGTGCATCTCGCCGGAATCCTCGTTGCGGAACAGGATCGAAGTCTCGCCCAGCCGCATGGGCAGATCCCGGTAGGAGCGCTTGCGGTTGAGGAAGACCTGATACTGGAAGGGGCAGGTCATGGGACGGAGGGCAAAGCACTCCTTGGTTTCGTCGTTGGGGTCACCCATGACGAACATGCCGTCCAGATAGTGGTCCCAGTGGCCGGAGATCTGATACAGCTCCCGCTTGGCCATGTAGGGGGTCTTGGTCAGCTGATAGCCCCGACTGGCCTCGGTGTCCTCTACAAACCGCTGAAGCACCTGGATGGTCTTGGCGCCCTTGGGCAGCAGGATGGGCAGGCCCTGACCAATGACATCCACCGTGGTGAAGTACTCCAGCTGACGGCCGATGACATTGTGGTCCCGCTTCTTGGCCTCTTCCACCTGCTTCAGGTAGGCTTCCAGCTCGCTGGCCTTGGGGTAGGCGGTGCCGTAGATACGGGAGAGCTGGCGGTTCTTGGAATCGCCTCTCCAGTAAGCGCCGGTGGTGGCGGTGAGCTTGAAGGCCTTGATGACGCCCAGATCCATCAGGTGAGGACCGGCACAGAGATCGGTGAAGTCGCCCTGACGGTAGAAGGAAATTTCTTCTCCCTTGTCGGCGTGCTCCCGGATCAGCTCTACCTTATAAGGCTCGCCCTTTTCCTCCATCAGGCGGATGGCCTCCTCCACGGGGAGGGTGAAGCGCTCGATGGTGGGCTTCTCCTTGACGATCTTCTTCATCTCGGCCTCGATGGCAGCCAGGTCCTCAGTGGTGAAGGCCTTTTCGGTGTCGAAGTCGTAGTAAAAGCCGGTGTCAATGGCGGGGCCGATGGCGCATTTCACAGCGGGGAACAGGCGTTTGACAGCCTGGGCCATCAGGTGGGAGGCAGTGTGCCAGAAGGTCTTCTTGCCGTCCAGCTCGTCAAAGGTGACGATTTCCAGGGCGCAGTCCTCGGTGAGCATCGTCCGCAGGTCGGCTACCTGGCCGTTGATCCGGCAGCAGCAGGCTGCCCGGTACAGACCCATGCTCAGGTCCTTGCAGACATCAGCAGCGGTCATGGCGTTTTCATAGCTCTTGACGCTGCCATCTTTCAGGGTGATATTCAACATATCGGTTACTTCCTTTCAACTATTACAGAATTTACGAAAACTTGACGGGTTCAGCCTCTGCCCTCCGCACCCAGGCGGCAGCAGAGGCAGCGAGTTCGCTGTCCGCTTTCAAAGGAAAAGGACCATACAAACTGGATTTTTCCTTTGAATAATACAGGATGTATCATCGCCTTTCTCCTTTCCTCGGAACCGCAACATAAAAACGCTTCATCCCCGACACAGGGATGAAGCGCATCGCTCCACGGTTCCACCCAGTTTACAGCCAAAGGCTGTCACCTTATGAGCAGGGTAACGGCTGCCAGCCGGCGTGGTTCACCACGCCCTCCAAGGTGGTATCGGATCTCCAGCTTCGGGGCAGCTTTCAGCCTTCGGCGGCCCTCTCTGAACGAAAGCGGGACGGGGATCCGCAGCGGACAGTGTCCGCCTCCCTGTCACAGGTTTCTTCTGTATTCATTAGTGTAACACCGGCCCGGGGATTTGTCAAGAGAAATTGGCGGGGAAAATCATACGATGTGTATAATTCGCACTAAATAATACTCAAAACAGGAATCTCTGCATCAGCCAGCCCAGTCCTACCCAGAACAGGCCATAGCCGCAAAGCAGCAGCGGCGTCAGGTAAGGCATGGCGCCCAGCAGCGCAAAGATGGGCAGCAGGATGGTGCCCAGTGCCACCGCCGAGATGAGCAGGGCAAAGTCCAGTCCCACCATGGCGTGAAGCCGTCTGGCGCCGGCCAGCGACCGGGCCAGCCCGCTGACACTGCCATTGTTGACCACCAGCGCCCGTTTGGCCCGCACCCGGGTGCTGAGCCGGTCGGCGTAAGGGTAAAGCCGCCGGGGCAGAATCTTGATGAGGGCGGGATCCACTTCAAAGAGCATACCCAGTGCCTCCGGGGTGACAAAGCTATCGGAAGCCCGCACCACCAGCCCGATGCCATGGTCTGCCAGACATTGCACTGCCTCCACCGTCTGGACGGGGGGCGCGGCATCCAGCACAAAGATGGCAGCGATCTGTCCGGCCGAAGCCAGATAAAAGAGCAGCCGTCCACCGGCCTTGAGCCGGCGCTCATACTCCTTGCTGGGGACCCGGATGTCGTGGGAGACCATCATCCGGCGGCTGCCGATGAGGATGCGCCGGCCTTCCACCCAGCCCAGCAGCCCCTGGCCCTCCTCCTGCTCCAGGCCGTCCACCGGCCGGAGCATACTCTGCCGCTGGCCGATGATCTGGTCAAACAGCGGAACCAGCAGGCTATCAGTGGCATGGACCACCGACGCGGCATCCAGCAGAATCTCGTCAATGCGGGTACCCTCAAAGGTCTTGATGCCCGCCAGGGACAGAAAGGCCGGGGGAAGCAGCTGGCTGCCTTCCAGCAGCACCGCACCGGTCTGGCGGTAGCGCTGGGCGCTCTGCTGGCCGCAGACGATCCCCCCTTCCTTCTCCATCCGTCGGGCGATTCTGCCCAACGGCAGCGCCGTCAGCAGGGCGCCGAAGCCAGGGGTGAAGATGGCAAGAGTGGCTGTAAAGATGGTGACGGCGTACTGCCGCTCATGGGTGACCAGCAGGGTAATCAAAGCGCCAAGCGCGCCTGCAATCACCGCCAGCAGGGAAAAGAGCCGGCCCATCCGGTCGGTGTCATCCTCCGCCAGGGAGGTCTGAAGCAGCTCGGCAATGGCGGCAGAGGGACGGTTCACCGCCGGACAGGGGGCGTCCTCCTCCATGGGCAGGCCCCGGGTCAGCTCAGCGGCCAGCTTGGGATCCTCCACCAGATGGGGGACAAACTTTTCCCCCTCGCTATGTAGAAAACGTGCATTCCGGACACCAGCGTTGCTCACCAGGATCCGGCCCAGACAGGCGATCAGCAGGGCCAGAATGCCCAGCGGCAGATAGCACTGGTTGTGGGCATGAACCAATCCGCCCGGCGCCACCGTCTGGGAAAAGACCTGACAGAAGGTCACCAGCCAGCA
>CALXFL010000218.1 GCA_944387515.1 uncultured Clostridia bacterium | reverse complement strand
GGGGGATTCAGCCGGTGGAGCCGCTGCCGCAGCAGGGCGGCCCCCACGCCCAGCCAGACGGCCACCACCAGCAAAAGCACCCCGGGCAGCGCAGTCCAGGGCCGGGGTGCGCCAGCCCAGAATTCCATGGCCCAGCCCGCCGACAAACCGCCTTCCTTCCAGAAGCGGCGGAGCTGCACCGCCGACAGGGCGTAGAGAGCGGGCCAGAAGGCCAGCGGGAGCAGGGTCAGGGAGAGGGAGCGGAAGATGGGCGCGTGAAGGTGTTTCACGAAAAGGCCTCCTTAAAAAGAGATGGGAGAATGGGGAGAAGAAGGGAAAAGAGAGGGGCGAGGCTTTTATCCAGCCCCTCAGTCCCCCGATGCCAGCACCAGCTGGTCCCCCGCCTTGAGGCGCAGCCTGCCGGTGGGAATCAGCATCTTTCCCTCCCGCCGGACCAGCACCACCAGGGCGTTGCCCCAGTCGATGTCCGCCAGGGTGCGTCCCTGCCAGCTGCCGTCCGGCTCCACCTCGGACTCGATGATGGAGAAGGGCCGGTTTTCCTCGTAGGCCAGGGTGGTGAGGATCAGCAGGTCGCCGGGCTGCAACAGGGTGTTGCCCCGGGGGATGACCTTGGCCTCTCCCCGGAGGACCATCGCCACCTGAAGGTCGGGCGGCAGCGCCAGCTCCATGATGGTCTTGCCCTGCCAGGGGTGCTCGGGGGTGATGTGAAGGCGGATGAACTGGATGGGGGTGTCGCTGCTGTAGTCGTTGAAGGTGCGCATGATGTCGGCCTCGGTGTCGATCATGGAAAGGCGGTGGGCAGCCCAGGGCAGCAGCGAGCCCTGCACCCCGATGGAGAGCAGCACGACGCAGAAGGCGATGTGGAAGATGTCCACCGAGATGCTGGCGGGGTCGATGACCGCCATGATGGCGAAGACGATGGAGGTGGCGCCCCGCAGTCCGGCCCAGGAAATCAGCAGCTTCTGACGCAGGCAGGACAAGCGGGAGCGGCCTTCAGGCCGCCGGAGAAGCAGCAGGAAGACCACCGCCGGGCGGGCCACCAGGGTGAGAAAGAGGGTGATGCCCACCGCCATGGGCAGTACCCGGGGCATGAGGGAGGGAAAGGACAGCAGGCCCAGCAGGAAGAAGAGGGCCATCTGCATCAGGCTGGTGACGCCGTCCATGAAGTGGACAGCGGCCTTTTTCTCGGGAATGCAGTTCTGGTGGCCCAGAACGACACCCACCAGATAGGTGCTCAGGTAGCCGTTTCCGCCGATGAGGGTGGGCAGGGCGTAGGAAAGCAGGGCGATGGCAAAGATGAGCAGGGTGCCCACGCCGGCCTCGGGATTTTTCAGGCGGCGGAAGAACCAGACCGACCCGACCGCCAGTCCAGCGCCGCAGAGCAGGCCGAAAGCCACCTGGGAAAAGGCCATCCAGACCATTTCCCCGCTGGAAACCCCGCCCCGCATCAGGCTCAGCACCAGAATGGTCAGGGTGTAGGCGGCGGGGTCGTTGCTGCCGCTCTCCATTTCCAGCAGGGAGGCGGTGCCGAACCGGAGGTTCAGCCGCTTGGCCCGGAGGATGGAGAAAACCGAGGCGGCGTCGGTGGAGCTGAGGATGGAGCCCACAAGCAGGCTGTCCAGCCAGTCCATGCCCAGGACGAGACGGCAGAAGAGGGCCATAATTCCCGCCGTCAGCACCACGCCCAGGGTGGAAAGCAGCACCGCCGGAACCATGACGGGCTTGGCGCGCCGCCAGCTCATGCCGAAGCCGCCGTAGAAGATGATGAAAATGAGGGCGACGGAGCAGATCTGGTTGGCGAAGTCGAAGTTCTCGAAGGGAATTTTCAGAAGGCCGTCCGAGCCGAAGACCATGCCCAGGAGGATGAAGCCCAGCAGGACCGGAATTCCAGCCCGGGAGGAAAAGCGGCTCAGGAGAAGGCCGAGGATGACCACCGCAGCGGCACAGATGAGGGTGAGGGTCAAGAGAAGCTCCTTTCTGTCGGAGGGTGGGAGGGCGAATGAGGGGAAAGGCGGCGTAAAATGTCCTGTGAAAACGCCAGTTCCTGCGTGGAACCACGTCCCAACACGAAAAAAGCTTTACTCGATTTTTCTCGAAAAATCGCGGTTCCCCAAGGCAGAGCCTTGGGTCGCCCACCGCAGTGGGCGAAATCGCCTATTCACAAAAAAGCGCAGGAATAGCTTGAAAAACCCTCGCAAGGGGTTTTTCAAATGGCCCAGCGGGCCATCCGACAAAGAACAGACGTTCTCTGGCCAACAATCCAGTGAATTGTTGGCCACGGAAAGAACGCCGCAAATTGGCTTTGCAGGAAAAACCCGCTGACTTCCCCTCCTACACCGCCACCCTTGTGACGTGGGGGTCGTTTTCGTTGACACCCATGGACACCTCACCCAGCAGCAGGATATGGACCTGGCAGCCGCCTTCCTCGCAGGCAGCCGCAAAGTCCAGCATGGGCTGGCTCAGGTAGGCGGTGATGAGTATCAGGTCGGTGCTCCCCACCTGGGGGCCCAGCCGGGTCAGGTAGCTGCCGAAGTCCTCGGTGCTCTGAAGCTGCACCCGGGCGAGGATTTGCAGCAGGCCCTCCACATGGGCCTTGCCCCAGCGCTCGCCGGTGGCGATGGACTGGCCGGTCATGGAGCCGGAGGCGCCCATCCGGTGAACCCACTGTTCCACCGGCGCCGTTGTGCCGTTGGCCAGCAGCTGCACCGGCATACCCAGGGAAAGGGTGCTGTCCAGCACCCCGGCGCAGACCCGGATGGCGTTTTCAATCTGCTCCTTCTGGGTGACCTCGTGCTGTTCGTACTCCCGGGACTGGATATTGAGAAGCACCGTCAGGCTCTGACGGGCGGTGTATTCCTGCTGGAAGACCATCAGCTGCTGCTCTCTGGCGGTGGCGTTCCAGTGGATGGTGTTCATGGGCTCCCGGCCCGAGTAGGGCCGCACGCCGTTGATGAAGAAGGGGTCGGTGACCAGCTGCCGTCTTACGAAGATGTCCCCGGTGAGGTACCGGGGCAGGGGCGCCAGCTGGGGATGCGCCAGGGGCCGGGGCAGCACCAGCAGGGTTGCCCCGCTCTCCCCTGCCTGGGAAAGGAAGGAGTACCCCAGCAGGTCGGTGGTGACGATGGTCACCCGGTCGATGGAGAACTCGCCCCGCTTGAGGCAGGTGACCTTCCAGCGGCGGGTAAGCTGCTGCTGTCCCCGGATGGTGAAGAAGCTGGGGACATACCGGGTGTCGCCGGTGACCACCGACTGGGAGCCGGCAAAATCCAGCCACTTGGAGGTGGTAATCTCGGTTTTGAGCCAGGGCAGCATCAGCCATTTCCGGTTGGAGAACTCCTCAATCAGCTCGATTTCGTCCCCCTCGCAGGCCTGGGAGACGCTGAAGCGGCAGTGGTATTCCAGCCGGCGGAAGGCGTTCTTTTTGTACAGCCGGTTCTGGAAGGCCAGCACCGCCCCGATGATGACGAGAACGGCCAGAAATTCCACTGGCTCACCCCCCGAATCCGCCGGCCGGCTCCACCGGAACCGGCACTTCTTTCAGCAGCTGGCGGATGAAGCCTTCGGCTTCTGCGCCCGACTGGGCGGCAGAGAAGCCCTTCATGATGACACGGTGGGCCAGCACATAGGGGGCCACCTCCTTGACGTCGTCGGGGAGCAGGTAGTCCCGGCCCTCCATGGCGGCCTGGCCCTGGGCAGCCCGCATCAGGGCGATGCAGCCACGGGGGCTGACGCCCAGCCGGGTGCGTTCGCTCTGTCTCGTGGCGGCGGCCAGGTCGACGATGTACTGCCGTACCGGCAGGGACGCCCGTACAGCCCGGATCTCCTCCCCGGCAGCCAGAACGGCGGCAGCATCCGCCACCGGCCGGACACTCTCCACCGGGTGGACCTGCGCCAGGTTGAGGAGCATCTGGGCCTCACTCTCGGGGTCGGGGTAGCCCATGGACAGCCGCATGAAGAACCGGTCCAGCTGGGCTTCCGGCAGGGGGAAGGTGCCCTGAATCTCGATGGGGTTCTGGGTGGCGATGACCAGGAAGGGACGGGAAAGGGGGTAGGT
>CALXFL010000217.1 GCA_944387515.1 uncultured Clostridia bacterium | reverse complement strand
TTCCCTGTACCATGATGGAATGTGCAGGAGGTCGGCAAATGAATCTGCCCATTGTGAAGGAGCGATCCTTTTATAAGACTTTTTGCCTGCTGGCCGGAACCCTGATTCTGGAACAGGCGGTGATTCTCAGCGTCAATCTGGCGGACAATGTTATGATCGGAAGCTATTCTGAATTTTCCCTGGCGGGTGTGGCGGCAGTCAACCAGATTCAGTTTTTTATCCAGCAGGTGACCTATGCCATCAGCAATGGCCTGATTGTCCTGGCCAGTCAGTACTGGGGGAAGAAGGACACCGGCGCCATCCGCAAGTTAACCTGTATCGCCCTGTATGGCGGGATTCTCTGGGCGGCTTTGATGTTTGCACTGGTTTCCCTGTTTCCCACCGATTGTGTCGGAATTTTTGTCAAGGATCAAGCGGCCATTGAGCAGGGGGTACAGTACCTGAACATTGTCCGGTTTACCTATCCCTTTTTTGTTATTACGGCAATTCTGCTGGGGTCGATGCGCAGCGTCGAGACGGTGCGGCTGGCCTTGATTGTGTCGTCCATCTCCCTGGTGGTCAATTGCAGCATCAACTTCCTGCTAATTACCGGCCGGTTCAACGCGCCGGAAATGGGTGTCCGGGGCGCTGCCATCGGCACGCTGACCGCCCGGGTGCTGGAATGTGGGATTGTCATCTGTTATGTTTTTCTGAAGGACCGAAAATTGCAGCTGCGCCCCCGCAGCCTGTTGCATCTCGACCGGCTGCTGATGAAGGACTACATCCGGATTGCTACGCCGATTATGATTCAGGGTGCCATGTGGGGCGCCTCCAATGCCATCCAGACGGCAATTCTGGGGCACATGACCCTCAACGCTGAGGCCGCTTACTCCATTTCCTCCACCATCTTCCTGCTCTTGAAGGTAGCTGCTGTGGGTGCCTGCACGGCTGCCTCCATCATCATCGGCAAGCAGATCGGCAGCGGAAAAAAGACTGGGCTCAAAGAAACCGTTGTCACGTTGCAGCTTCTCTTTATGGGAGTTGGCGTGGTACTGGCCCTGCTTCTGCTGGCCATCCGGGAGCCGCTGCTGTCGGTGTACCGGATTTCGGACGAGACCTACCGTCTCGCCAGCGCCTTTATCCTGATTCAGAGCGTTGTCATCTGCGCCATGTCCTACCAGATGCCCACCAACAGCGGCATCATCCGAGGCGGAGGGGAGGCGCGCTACGGCATGATCCTGGATTTCATCTCCATCTGGATCATTGTGCTGCCCATCTCTTTCCTGGCGGCTTTTGTCTGGCATTTTTCGCCCATTGTAGTGGTTATCTGCCTCAATGCCGATCAGGTGTTCAAGTGTATCCCGGCGGCCATTTACGCCAACAGCTACCGGTGGGTACACCACCTGGTCAGGGAACAGCCCGCCACCTGATTTTCCTGCTGAGATAGCAGAAAGGCGCCCCCTTGGGGGAGCCTTTTGTCATCCGTACAGCTTTTCGATGTCTTCCAGTGTGGGTTGTATCGGTTCCATCCAGTAGGAGGAACCGGAGGACGTTCTGCCGAGAAAGTGGTGATCTACCAACTCCCGGCGAAGGGTGACCGGATCTCCGAAGGTATGCCAGCTGTTCAGCTGGGCATTCAGTTCCCGTTCCGTGTAAGTTTTGCCCGGTTCCAGCTTACCGGCCAACCAGACCAGCGCCTGTAACTTCATTTTCCGCTTGGCCGGCCAGGCCGTCAGTCGGCCCTCACTGTCCAAGAAGTTCTTCAGTTCTGCCATATCAAGACCTCCAATCAGCAGGACAAATGTTGTTGCTTTATTGAACGCCGCTTTCCAGCAGCTCAAAGGAATCCGCTTCGGTATCCAGTCTGGCCCGGATGCCGATGGGGAGGATAGCATTGTGGAGGCCGTGGCCGTAGTCCTCACACTGGACCACCGGAATCTGCCAGCGCTGTCCAATGCGGCAGAGAATCTCGTCAATCCAAGGCTCAGGGGAGTCGGCATAATGACCGAAGATCAGCCCTGACGCCCGTTCCAGAACACCCCGGTGCTCCAGATTGGCCATCCATTTGGAGACCACTGCTGGTGTGCTGAATTCCTTCAGGTCCTCCAGAAAGAGCAGGCATCCCTCCGGCGGGGCCGGATACCAGGGAAGGCCCTGAAGGGCCGCAAAGTTCACCAGATAGCCCCCCGCCAGCTCGCCCTCACACCGTCCCGGCCAGAGGGTGCGCCAGGGGGCACTTTTCTGGTAACGGCAGTCGGTGGTCATCAGCCGGTGGACGAAGGATTGCCAGTTGTAGCGGCTCAGGTTCTGGAAGGTCCGCAGGGATGCTCCATAGAAGGTGACCAGTCCGGTGTGGCAGTGGATGGCATTGAGGAGGGTGGTGCTGTCACTGTAACTGCAAAAGATCTTGGGATTGGCGGTGATGGCATCATAATCCAGATAGGGAAGCAGCTGGTTGCAGACCTCGCCTCCCCCAAAGAGAATCATTTTCACCTGAGGATCATCCACCATTTCCTGAAGGTCGGCGACCCGTTCCTCCACGCTGCCGGAAAAACCCCAGCTTTCCGAAAAGAGGTGACGGGACAGTTTCAGCTGGAATCCCATTTTTTTCAGTTCTTTGGCAGATTTTTCGATGTAATCCGGCTTCAGGCCGATGCAGGGAGCGATGAGGCCGATGGTATCGCCGGTTCGGAGTCGTGGGGGTTTGATGGTCATAAGATCTGCCTCCTGTCTGCTGGATGTGGCCTTTTTTAAGGTTATCATAGCACAAAGGCGGGGGCAAATCAATATTTGCAGATCGCTCGTCAATTTCGTTTTCGGCTGCCTCGTCATGCTGCCGCAGAGGAACTTTGTTTATGATAGTACCAGGTGGTTTTTTAGCCGGGGCAGGAAGCGGATGGAGGTCCGCTTCCTTTTCTCCCATCAATCCCACCAGAAGTACCAGACAGTGGACTGCCACAGCATATCCGCCAGGGTTCCGAGCTCTTCAAAATTCTGGTCCATATCCGGGCAGAGACCGTATTGCTCCACAGCCGCCTCCAAGGCCTTTTTCTTGGAAATGGGGGCCGGAAGGTCAAATTCCAGCTCGTCGTGGGTCATGGCTGCGGGAACTGCCCCATGCTGTTCAAACCAGTATTTTGCTGCTGCCATCAGTTCGGGTGTGTCGGGGCATTCGTTCCAATTTCCGAAGGGCAGCCAGGCGAAGACTTCCCAGGGGTTCTTCACCGGAATTTTGGCCAGAATGACCGGGTGAGTCATGCCGGTATCCTGGTTCCAGTAGCTGATAAAGCGGTCATTGGGCTCGCCGCCGTCCATTTCACCCAGGACATCCTCCTCCCAGTCCAGATCATCGTCTTCGGCCTCTGCTTTGCGCTGGCTGATGAGCTGTTCCAGAATTGTCTTTTCGTCCTTGATGGGAACAGCCAACATCTTCTTCCGGTATTCAGCCACCTTGTCCGGGTCAAAGGCATAGTCGTCCGCACCATCGCTATCCGGGTCGGAATTCATAATCAGGCATTCCCACAGGATTTCGTCATCCGCCCGGATGAGCACCGGTACAAAGCCTTCTTTGACACTTTCCCGTTTGGCGTAGCTGTATGCCGACATGATGGGATCGTCGTCCTTCATAGCGGGGAAATAGGTACATTCACAGTCCAGATACTCCATCATGGCCTGGGCCAGTTCCGAGGGTTCCAGCGTGTCCTCGCCGAAGTCCTGTCCCTGCCAGTTGACAAAGCGCCTTTCGATCATTTTTGCCATGGCCTGATAGTAATGCTCGTCAAAGGGAAGGAACAGGTAGGCTTCATCCTGGAACTTGTCGGAGTAATATTGCGCTGAACCGAAGTATTCCAGAGCATAGTTGTCAATGTCACTGGGGAAGTACGGGCTGTCCGACTCCCCATAGTAATAGGAGGCAAAGGCTGCGCCCTGCTTGTTGAACAGCGCCCCAAAGAGCTGCCCTTTCAGCTGGTCCCGGATAAAGGACCGTAGATCGGCGTGGCTCAGATCCGCCATGAATGGCTGCACTTGCTCCCAGTACCGCTCCATAAATTCCACGCTCATCAGGTCATGCTCCATGCACCAGCGCAG
>CALXFL010000216.1 GCA_944387515.1 uncultured Clostridia bacterium | reverse complement strand
CTTGTTTCACGTGGAACAGCGGAAATGCATACCGGTTGTAAACTGGCCGACCTGATTCGACGTCCTCAGCTAAGTTATGCGGAACTGGCGTTGGCAGATCCCCAGCGGCCGGTTCTTCCCAGGGAAGTCACCGAACAGGTGGAAATTCAGATCAAGTACGAGGGCTATATTAAAAAGCAGATGATAGAGGTCCGGGAAATGCGGCGGCTGGAGGAGCGCAAGCTCCCCCACTCCCTGGATTACCAGCAGATAGAAGGTCTGAGACTAGAGGCCAGAGAAAAGCTCCAGCGGATTCAGCCGGAAAACATCGGCCAGGCCTCCCGGATTTCCGGTGTCAATCCGGCAGATATCACCACTCTGCTTATCTGGTTGGAGACCTTGGATCAGAAAGGAAAGGAAGAACATCATGATTGATCAGGCTTTGCTGCGGGACAGCATGGCGGCATATGGACTGGACTATACGCCGGCGTTGGGTGAACAGCTGGACCAGTATGCCCAGTTGCTGGTGGAGTGGAATGAAAAAATGAACCTGACGGCCATCACCGAGCCGAGAGATATTGTCATCAAGCATTTTCTGGATAGTCTGCTGCTCTGTAAGGCAGTAGAGCTGCCTCAGGGGGCTTCGATGATCGATGTGGGCACAGGAGCCGGTTTTCCGTCAGTGCCGGTAGCCCTGTACCGGCCGGATCTGAAATTGACCCTGCTGGACAGCCTCAACAAGCGGATCACCTTTTTGAGTGCGGTCTGCGAGGCCGTTTCGCTGCCCGCCAGCTGTGTGCATGGCCGGGCAGAAGAAATGGGCAGCAAACCGGCGTATCGGGAACAGTATGACGTGGCCTGTGCTCGGGCGGTGGCACATCTCCGGGAGCTGGCAGAGTATTGCCTGCCCTTTGTCAAGCAAGGCGGTGTATTTGTCGCCCTTAAGGGATATGAGATTGAGGAAGAACTGGAAGAAGCCCGTTACGCCATTGGGCAGATGGGCGGTGAGGTGGCTGATATCCAGAAATATCAGCTGCCGGACGATAACCGCCGGGCCATTGTCGTGATAAAAAAAGTTCGACAAACACCGGCAAAATATCCCCGTCCCTCCGCTAAAATCAAAAAATCCCCGTTGAATCCCAAAAAACAGTAAAAAAGCGCCCAGTTTCTCCCGACGCTTTTTTCTGGAAATGATTTCCCGCCTGTGATATACTCTGAGCAGAAGGACAACCCCTGGTTTGGACGTTGCAAGGAGGATGCCATATGGCGGGATTTTTTCAACCAAAGGAGAAAACTGTAAACCGGGTGGTGCTGCTGCCGGTTTCAGAGATTGTACCCAATCCGGCACAGCCGAGGTTGGAATTTGAGGAGGAAGCACTGCGTAGCCTCGCAGACAGCATTGCAGAAAATGGAGTTTTGCAGCCCATTCTGGTGAGGCGAATCCGGGACCACAGCTATGAGCTGATTTCCGGAGAGCGGCGGTGGCGAGCAACCAAATTGCTGGGACGGGAGACCATTCCGGCTGTTATTCTGGATGCGACCTCCCGGCAGTCAGCGATTTTTGCAATTCTGGAGAATATCCAGCGAAAAGACCTGAACCTGTTTGAAGAGGCGGCGGCTCTTCAATGCCTGATGGTGGAATGGGGTGTCACCCAGGAGGAAGCCGCCAGCAAGCTGGGCATGGCACAATCTACCATCGCCAACAAGCTGCGCCTGCTGGCCTTTTCAGAGGAGGAACAGCAGCTGATTCTGGCCTATGGTCTCAGTGAACGGCATGCCCGTACCTTGCTTCGTTTGCGGGATGACCCCCGAAAGTTGGAAACCATTCATTGGGTGGGAAAACATCACCTGACCGTGCGGCAGACAGAAGCCTATGTGGAGAAGCTGCTTTCTCAGAAAAAACTGGCCCGGCGGGTGCTGCTGGTTAAGGATATTCGGATTTTTCTCAATACCATCAATCAAGCTATTGACACCATGAAAAGCGCAGGCATCCAGGCGGAAAGCCAACGAGTGGAGCATGAAGAGTATATTGAATACCTGGTGCGCATTCCAACAGCAAAGGGAAAGAAACTTGCAGTTGATAAAAAGTGATGCGAGTCTCCTATATTTTACAGAAAAATCCATTGTTTCACGTGAAACAATGGATTTTTCTCTTTTCCTGTTCTGCAAAGTGTGCTATAATAATGTCTGATAGATAAAGGCGGTTTGATTTCTATTGTCTTTTGGTAAAGCCGCAGAACAAGAGGGAGGCTTCCTATGGGAAAGATTATTGCAGTAGCCAACCAGAAAGGCGGTGTTGGCAAAAGTACCACGGCGGTCAACCTGGCGGCTTGTCTGGGTGACCGGAAGAAAAAGGTGTTGCTGGTGGACATCGATCCTCAGGGCAACGCTACCAGCGGATATGGCATCGACAAGCGAAAGATTCAGTTGAGCTCCTATCAGTTGCTGATCGGAGAAGCTCGGGCGGATGAGGTCATTATCAAGACCAAATTTGCCGGGGTGGATATGGTTCCCTGTAATATTGAGCTGGCAGGTGCAGAGGTAGAGCTGATCGAGATGGACGACCGGATCAATCGGCTTAAAATTGCACTGGCGCCGGTGCGGGAGCGGTACGACTACATTCTCATCGACTGTCCCCCGTCGTTAGGCCTTATTACCCTCAATGCATTTGCTACCGTGGATTCGGTATTGATTCCGATTCAGTGTGAATACTATGCTTTGGAGGGACTGACCCAGCTGATTGCTACCATCCGTCAGGTGAAGAAGCTCTACAATCCCCAGATTTCAGTAGAAGGTGTGCTGCTCACCATGTTTGATGGACGGCTGAATCTGACCATGCAGGTGGTGCAGGAAGTGAAGAAGTACTTCCCGGATCAGGTATACCGCACGACCATTCCCCGGAATGTCCGGTTGTCAGAGGCTCCCAGCTACGGTCAGCCGGTCATCTACTACGATAAGTCCTCCAAGGGCGCCAAAGCCTATATGGATTTTGGCAAGGAGTTTTTGCAGCATCAGAAAAAATAAAACGAAAGCGGTGGGCTTTCAGAAAGGAAGGCGAAGATGGCAAAGGCGAAACGTTCCGGTCTGGGAAAAGGACTGGATGCACTTTTTCTGGACAACAGTCCAGAGGAAACGCCGGAAAATGGCAGTCTGATGGTTCGAATCAGTGAGATAGAGCCCAATCGCCGTCAGCCCCGCAAGGATTTTGATGAGACAGCGCTGGCGGAGCTGGCTGACTCCATTCGGGAGCATGGCATCATTCAGCCGCTGCTGGTTCGGAAAATGGACGGCGGCGGATACCAGCTGGTTGCCGGAGAGCGCCGCTGGCGGGCCGCCCGGATGATTGGTCTGGATGAAGTGCCGGTAGTCGTTCGGGAAATGACCGAGGCTGAGGTCATGGAGCTGGGGTTGATTGAAAACCTTCAGCGGGAGGATCTGAATCCTTTGGAAGAAGCCAGTGGTTACCATGAGCTGATGGAGACCTATGGCCTCACCCAGGAGCAAGTCTCTCGCCGGGTGGGCAAATCCCGTTCGGCAGTGGCCAACGCCCTGCGGATTTTGAATCTGCCGGAGCAGGTTCGCCCCATGGTTACCCAGGGGCAGCTGTCCATGGGTCATGCCAAAGCGCTTTTAGGTTTGGACAACGTGCAGGAGCTGATTAAGTTGGCTCGTATGGTGGCGGCGAGAAGCTTGTCTGTGCGGGAAACAGAGCGCTTAGTGGCGAGGATCAAGGCCTCCTCCTCCCCGGGAGGGGAGAAAAAGAAGCAATCTACCGATACATTCTTTCAGGAAATGCAGCTTGCCATGAATGAGGAACTGGGCCGGAAGGTGAAGATTTCCGCCCGTCCCGATGGTAAAGGCGTGCTGGAAATTGCCTTTCACAGCCGGGAGGATCTGGCATCCATTGCAGAACGGCTGGTTAATATGAAATAAAAGGAGCAAAAATCAAATGCTGGACATGAAATTTATCCGTACAAATCCTGATCTTGTCAAAGAGAATATCAAGAAAAAGTTCCAGGACAGCAAGCTGCCGCTGGTGGACGAGGTCATTGAGCTGGACGCCCGGAGCCGTGCTGTACAGCAGGAAGCCAAC
>CALXFL010000215.1 GCA_944387515.1 uncultured Clostridia bacterium | reverse complement strand
GACCCGTCGGCTCAGGGAGGCGCCTTTGGCTTTGCAGTGGAGCAGATGCGGGCAGCCGTTTCAGAGGGAGCCGATGCGGTGCCCTATCGAGTGGGCCTTTACCAGTTTGAGGAGGATTGTGGTCTTTATCTGATTGCTGCCACGGCAGAGGAAGAGCAGGGGGAGATTCTCCGGCATCTTTTTCATGCGCTGGGCATGAGCGGCATCGGAGGCAAGGTCAGCAGCGGCTGCGGCCGGTTCCATCTGGAGGATGTAGTTCTGCTCAATGCCTTCTATGACGACCAGACCCGGTGGTTCTATACGGCGCTGACCGCCCGGACCGAACGGAGCCTGCTGCTTTCCGCCAGCTTCCCCCGGGAGGAGGAGCTGGAACCTGCACTGGAGGATGCTGCTTATCAGGTGATCCGGCGGGGTGGTTTTTCCGCTTCGAATGGCGGAAAGAATCCGCTGAAAAAGAAAACGCAGTACTTTTTCCGGGCGGGCTCCATGTTTTCCCATCGCTTTAAAGGGGATCTGTATCCTGTGGGGCGGGTTGACGATCATCCGGTATACCGGTACGGCAAGCCGTTGTTTTTGGGGGTGAATGTATGAAGCAGAAAGGTTTTCTGGAGGTATACGACCTCACCCTGAAGACAATCGGTCCGCTCTTTATTGGCGATGGCCGGACGATTCTCAAAAAATGCTACCTCTATGACAGCCGCAGCGGAAGTGTCTCGATTTTCGACGAGGAAAAGCTGTTTGCTTTGCTGGCCCAGCGGAATCTCATCGACCAGTATGAGCAGTTCATGCTGGGCCGGATGAACAACCTGTACCGTTTTCTCACCCAGGACTGCCATTTGCAAGAACGGGACTGGAAGCCGGCGCTGCGGTATACCTTAAAGGTAGGGGCGGCATTGGACGAAGAACATTCTCTCAAGGACATCCATTGCTTTGTCCGGAATGCTGCTGGCCAGGTCTATTTGCCTGGCAGCAGCGTCAAGGGCGCTCTCCGCACCGTGCTGCTGCACCATATGATCCGCCAGGAGGGGGAGCATGACCAGCTGGAACCTTCCAGAAGGGAACGTTTCGGCTCCATTCCGGAGAGCCGGTATCTCCATACCCTCCGACTGGTGAAAAACAGGCCCGATGATATGGTCAACAGCCTGATGCGGGGACTTCAGGTTTCAGACAGCCTGCCGATACCCGATTCCCGGATGATTCTGGCCTCCAAGATAGACTGCCGTCCGGACGGCAGTCTGAGCAAGCCCAATGTTTGCCGGGAGAGCATCCGACCAGACACGGAAATCCATCTGAAGCTGACATTGGACCAGAGTGTCCTTCAGGGCACCGTGACCCGGGAGAGCCTGACTGCGGCCATCGATGCCTTTGACGAATATTACTGGGATACCTACCTGCGTCACTTTGAAGAGCCAGCCCGCACAGCGGAGGTGTATTATGAAAACTGCCTCTTTCTCGGTGGTGGTTCTGGTTTCTTTTCCAAGTCCCTGGTGTATCCCTATTTAGGGGAGAAAAGGGGCTTGAAGCTGACGGCAGAGATGATGACCCAGATGTTCCGCAAGCATTACCATGATCGGGATGAAGCGCAGGGAATCTCACCTCATACCGTCAAATATACCGAGTATGGAAGCAAACTCTATCCAATGGGCATGTGCGGGGTGGAAATTCAATGATCTGTCAATATCGTCTGACCTTATCCCTGCCCCATGAGCAGCCGGTTCCATCCTATTGGGCTTACCGGCTGTATGCCTGGCTGCTGACGCAGATTACAGCGGAACAGGCAGAACACTTTCACCAGCAGGAAGGGCACCCAATTGTCGGTTATGTCAGTCAGAACTGCTGGACGGTAACCTTGTTCGGAGAGGATGCCATCGCTCTTTTTGAGGGCATTCTGGAGCGGACAACGCAGATTCACCTTCACCGGGATCAACTTACGGTGACAGAGCGGCAGAGCCGCCGCATTTCCGATGCTCGGATTTTCCTGAAGCAGGGCCGGGAGATGCACGACAGAAAGGCAGAGATTCGCTTTTTGTCGCCGGCCGCTTTCAAGCAGGCAGGGCGTTACACCATCTTTCCTCAGGAGGAACTTCTGGTTCAGAGCCTGCTGATGCGTTGGAATGAGTGGTGCCTGGATTACCCTCTTCTGGATAAGGATATGGTAGCAGAGCTGAAGCAGGGGATCCATATTGTGGATTACAGCCTACGGACTGGGCGGTTCCGGCTGAAGAATGCTACCATTCCCTGCTTTTATGGAAAAATTATTCTGGAATCCCGGCTGCCCGTGGTTTTGCAGGAGCTTTGGAATGCGCTGCTTTGTTTTGCCTCCTATTCTGGCATTGGAATCAAGACAACGCTGGGAATGGGCGGTGTAGATGTTGTGTTTTTAGATAAGCCTGCCAGACGGCAAGGTCAATCTGAACATACTGAGCCAGATTCAAGATGCTGAAGAATGGTATATTTCAGAGTGGTTCTCTTTTCTGTGAAGGAGAACCACTTTTTCTGTTTTTAGAATCATACGAATGTATTTCCTCCAAAATCCGCTTTTTCAGGGGAAAAACCCGGTTTTAGGGCGTGATTGACGGTTTTTCAGGTCATTTTTTAGCCCCTGAAGAATCGTACATGAAGAATTGACAGCCTGAAAATCTGAAAAAGCGTCAATGAGGTGAGTTTTTAGTGGGTTCACAGATTCTTCACTTTCTGCTAAACTTAGGGCCATAAGGCAGTTACCTGTCAAGGATAAACAGAAAGGGGATAATCCATTGAAACATTTTGTGAACTCTGTGAATGCCGCAGCTGTTCCAGGAGCCACCCATCAGAAAAGCTTCTGGGTCAGGCTGAAGCAGGACCTGAGCAGGAACAAGCTGATTTATTTACTGGCGTTGCCTGCAATCATCTACTATATTATCTACCATTACTGGCCGATGTATGGTGCGATCATTGCCTTCAAAGATTTCAGTCCGACGCTGGGAACCTTTGGAAGCCCCTGGGCAGGATTCAAATACTTTGAACAGTTTTTCAGCAGCTATTATTTCGTTCGGATCCTGCGGAACACCCTGCTTATCAGCATCTATTCTATTTTATGGAGTTTCCCGGCTCCCATCCTGCTGGCTTTGCTGATGAATGAGATTCAGCATAACGGGTTCAAACGGACCGTGCAGACGGTCACCTATCTGCCTCACTTTATTTCAACTGTTGTTATCTGCGGCATGCTCATTGATTTCTGCAACACCAGAGGCTTGTTCAACTACTTTGTGGAGCTGCTGGGCGGAACGCCCTTCAACTTCCTGATGGAAACCAGTTTGTTCCGTACCATTTATATTGGCAGCGGCATCTGGCAGGAGGTCGGCTGGGGCTCTATCATTTATCTGGCTGCCCTGACCAGCATTGATGCTTCCCTTTATGAAGCGGCCCGAATCGATGGTGCCGGACGCTTTAAGCAGATGCTGTATATCACCCTGCCGGGTATCATGCCCACCATTGTGATTATGTTGATTCTTCGGATGGGCTCCATCATGAACGTAGGCTTTGAAAAGGTTATGCTGCTCTATAACCCCACAACTTATGAGGTAGCTGATGTAATCTCCACCTTTGTTTACCGCAAAGGTATCGTGGAAGCCAATTACAGTTACAGCGCTGCCGTGGGTCTGTTCAATTCCGTCATCAACTTTATGATGATTATTGTGGCCAACTGGGTCAGCCGCAAACTGACCGATGGCGAAAGCAGTCTGTGGTAAGTTGATTGGAAAGGAATGAAACCGTTATGCGTATTAAACAGACTCCCGGTGAACGGATCTTTGTGGTCTGCAACACAGTCCTGATGATCCTTCTGATGATTCTCATGCTGTATCCGTTCTACTATGTCATCATGGCATCGCTCAGTATGCCATCCGATATGGCAGCCCATCGCGGTATTCTGCTGTACCCCAAAGGCTTTCAGGTTGCCAGCTATAAGCTGGTCTTTCAGAATCCCGATATCCTCACCGGTTATGGAAACACCCTGTTCTATGTCATTGTAGGCGCTGGCCTGAGCGTAATTTTTACCGTCATGATCGGCTATGTGCTCTCCCGGAAAAATCTGATGTTCAAAAAGCCGCTGATGTTCTTCATCGTCTTTAC
>CALXFL010000214.1 GCA_944387515.1 uncultured Clostridia bacterium | reverse complement strand
CAGGAGATCATCGATAAAATCAATGAGGTGAGCTTCTGGGAAAGCGTTCCCCTTTGGGTGGTGACGCTGCTGGGCAGTCTGTTTATTACCGTGCTGTCCTTTGTGATGATTCTGACGGTGTATTCCCGGATGTTCAAGCTCTACATGTACACTGCCATTGCGCCGGTACCGTTGTCCGCCTTTGCGGGGGAACCCACCAGCAGTATCGGGAGGAATTTCCTCCGGTCCTATGCCGGCGTTTGTCTGGAAGGGGCCATCATTGCCCTGGCTTGCGTGATTTTTTCATTGTTTGCGTCCTCGCCACCGGCAGTGGATTCCAGTGTTTCGGTGGTAACTGCTGTCTGGAGCTATGTGGGGGAGCTCATTTTCAACCTGCTGGTTCTGGTGGGAGCAGTCAAGATGAGTGACCGTATTGTAAAAGAGGTAATCGGCATCTGACTTTGCTGTTGAATTTTACGAAAAATAATGCTATACTGATAGCGGCAAAGGAGGGCGATTCAAATGCCAAATATCAAACCGGTATCCGATCTGCGCAATTACAATGAAGTCCTGCGGGACATAGCGGTTGGAGAACCTGTTTTTCTGACCAAAAATGGACGCGGACGATATGCCATTCTCGATATGGAGGATTATGAGCGGATGCAGGCGACCATCCGGCTGATGAGCGCCCTGTCCAAAGGAGAACAGCGTGCCAAGGAATCCGGTTGGACGGAATTGGACGAGGTTGAAAAGCTGCTGGGGGTATCCCATGACGCCGATTAAGCTTTCGCCGGAGGCTGTGAAGGATTTACAGGAAATCCAGTCCTACATTATTAATGAACTGTGCAGCCAACAGGCGGCCGATCGGACAGTTTCCAAAATTCTGAGCCGTATCCGCAGTCTGTCCTCGTTTCCGGAAGAAAATTGAACATTATAAAAAACCGTCACGCAATGAGCTGCGCGACGGTTTTTTGCTACAAGGAGGCTGACCATTCGATTGGAATGATGCGGCCCAACTTATCTTGAACCTGCTGGTTCTGATGGGAATTTAAAGTTTCAAATTTCATGCTGCAGGATCCATTGCAGCAAGGCAGGACTATCTGTTTCTCCACAGGCAACAGATAGAATGACGGCGATTAGTTCCTGCTGCGTGTAATCCAGTTCAATTCCGTTCAAAGCCAGAAAAACCAGCATGACATGGGCTCCAATCCGTTTGTTTCCATCCAAAAATGGATGGTTGCATACCAACCCATAGCCCAGCTGTGCTGCTTTGGCCTGTACGGATGGATAAAGAAATTCTCCGCCAAATGTCTGGAATGGAGCAGCCAGCGCAGATTCCAGCATCCCCATATCCCGTACGCCGTCTGTGCCGCCAAATTCCTGAATCAGGGCGGTGTGCAGGGCAAGAACCTGATTTTGGGATAATGTCCTCATTTCGCCAGTTCCTGATACGCTTCTCTGTTTTTCTTCATGAGGCGTTTGGAAACAGCGAGGACGCTTTCTTCATCAGATTGCTGCTCTTCTTCTGCCTGGCTGAATTCAATCACCAGATATCGGGGAACATTGTTTTTTAGAATAACGGCAGCACCGGTTTCATCCACAAGTCGGGCAACCCGTGAAAAATTCTGGTTTGCTTCTGTAATGGATACAAGATTTTTTGTGTTGATATTCATTTCAAACACCTCCTGATTTTATTATACTCCAAATTAGGAGAAATACAACCTATTTTTTATGAATGGAGGCTGATGATTTATCGAGATTAAAGTCATGAAAGAGATCCGGGACTATCAGGAATCCATCTTTTTCGGATTGAGCCTGCGGCAATTTTTCTGTTCTTTGGTGGCAGTTGGGGTTGCGGTGGGACTGTTCTTCTGGCTGAATCCTCTGCTGGGAACTGAAACTACAGGCTGGCTCTGCATCCTGGGCGCTTCGCCCTTTGCTGCCTGTGGTTTTTTCAAATATCACGGGATGACTGCCGGACAGTTTGCCTGGGCGTGGGTAAAATCTGAGATTCTTTTTCCCAAAAGACTGGTGTTCCGGTCAGAAAATCTTTATCTGGAACTTCTGAAGGAGGGGTACTTATACTCAAGACACTGAGCAGATCCATCAAGCTGGACCGGGAAAAATTTCAGATTCCCCGGTCCGTACAGCAGGCCATTCCCATCCGCCGCATCTGGCCGGATGGGATTTTTCAGGTGGGAAATCGCTTTTCCAGGAGCTTTTCCTTTACCGACATCAACTATTGGATTGCCAGCAAGGAGGACAAAACGGCCATGTTTCTGGATTATGCCGAACTTCTCAATGCGCTGGATCCCGGTGTTTCCGCTAAGATCACCATTCACAACCGCCGGATCAACAAGGGGGATTTTGAGCACTCCCTCCTGCTTCCCATAAAAGGGGACGGGCTGGATCGTTACCGCAAAGAGTACAATGAAATGCTGCTTTCCAAGGTCACCAATGTGAGCAACAGCACCATTCAGCAGCGGTATCTGACCATCAGCGTTCATAAGAAGAACATCGACGAAGCCCGGACCTACTTTTCCCGGCTGGGAACCGACATCATCACCCATTTCTCCCGGCTTTCCTCCAGCGCCCGGGAGCTGGACGCCTCCAGCCGTCTGGAAATTCTCCGGGATTTTTTCAAGGGGGGAGAACCTCCTGCCTTCGCCTTTGATCTGAAAGACCAGATGAAGCAGGGGCACAGCTTCAAGGACTGGATTTGTCCCGATTCCATGGAGTTTCAGCAGGACTGCTTCCGGCTGGACAGCCGCTGGGGGCGTGTTCTGTACTTGCAGGGTTACGCCAGCTACCTGAAGGACTCTATGATTTCAGAACTTTGTGACCTGAATCAAAGCCTGATGCTGTCCATTGATCTCCTGCCCATTCCCACCGATGAAGCGGTGAAGGAAATCCAGAACAAACTGCTGGGGGTGGCCACCAATGCGGCCAACTGGCAGCGAAAACAGAACGCCGCCTGTAATTTTTCGGCAGTGCTGCCATACGATATGGAGATGCAGAGGAAGGAAACCACTGATCTGCTGCAGGATCTCACGACCCGGGATCAGCGGATGATTTTCGGACTGGTGACGTTGGTGCATATGGCGGACAGCAGGGAACAGCTGGACAGCGATACCGAAGCAATCCTGTCCATTGCCGGGAAAAATCTCTGTCAAATGAGTGTTCTGCGCTGGCAGCAGAAGGATGGGCTGGATACGGTACTGCCCTATGGCTTGCGGAAAATTCAGGCGTTCCGCACCCTAACCACCGAAAGCACAGCGGCCTTGATGCCCTTCCGGGCACAGGAGATCATGCAGGCAGGGGGTATTTACTATGGGCAGAATGCGGTATCCAAAAATATGATTGTGGCGGACCGGCGGAAACTTTTGAACGGAAACAGCTTCCGTCTGGGGGTATCCGGTTCCGGCAAAAGTTTTTCAGCCAAGGAAGAAATCGTCAGCATTGCCCTGTCCACCCAGGATGACATTCTGATTCTGGACCCAGAATCGGAATTCGGATTTCTGGTGGAGGCGCTGGGCGGGGAAGTCATCCGCATTTCTGCTGCGTCGGATACCCATTTGAACGCCATGGACATGGACCGGTCCTATGGGGATGAGCGCAATCCCATCATTGAGAAATCGGAGTTTATTCTGTCTCTGTTTGAACAGCTTATGGGGGCGGGCAATGTTTCTGCCAGGGAAAAATCCATCCTGGATCGCTGTACCTATGAGGTGTACCGGGACTATATGATGCGGAACTTTGAGGGAGAGCCGCCCACCCTGAAGAATCTGTATGAGGCCCTGCTCCGGCAGCCGGAACCGGAAGCCGGCGGACTGGCCTTGTCCTCTGAACTTTTCATTACGGGAAGTTTGAACACCTTTGCCCAGCAGACCAACGTGGACACCAAAGCACGGATCATCGCCTATGACATCCGGGAGTTGGGGGAACAGCTGATGCCCATCGGGATGCTGGTGACGCTGGATGCCATTTTCAACCGGGTGATTCAAAACTGGAAGAAGGGCAAAACCACCTGGATTTTCTGCGATGAGTTTTACCTGTTGTTCCGGTATGCGTACAGTGCCAATTTCTTCTATAAGCTGTGGAAGCGGATTCGCAAGTACAACGGTCTGGTGACAGGCCT
>CALXFL010000213.1 GCA_944387515.1 uncultured Clostridia bacterium | reverse complement strand
ACACCCAAAGATTGTATCAATGGGGTAGGGGATGTGTCCAATCAGTGTTTTCTGGTGCGAAAGGATATTTATGAGGCTCTGGGGTGTCCGGATATGACCACACCGGAAGGATTCATGCAGGCCGTGCGGGATGCTGCTCAGTTGTTTCCTGAGACAGAAAACGGGCCGCTCATTCCCATCGGTCTTCATGAGTTCACCTCCACAGGCTGCTACTCTCTGGAGGAAATTTTACAGAGTTTCCTGGCCATTCCTTATCAGAAGGATGGCGCCTATTATGACCGGTTTACTGATCCCGATTATATTGCCTGGCTCAAGGTATTCCGACAGCTTCAGGAGGAAGGCTATCTGACCAGCGATGTCTTTTTGGATAAACGGGCCCAGATGTCGGAAAAGATTGAGGATGGCCGTTATTTTTGCCTGCTCTATCAGCGCAGCGATATGGCTGATCAGCAAAAGGTGATTTATCAGGAGGCGCCGGAACGGGTCTATCTGGCGGTGGATGGTCCCCGCAATCTGGAGGGCGATGAACCCAATCTGTCCGGTATCGGCATCAATGGCTGGACTTTGACCTACATCACCCGCAGCTGTGAGCATCCGGATAAGGCCATTTCCTTTGTAAGTTTTCTCCTCAGCGAAGAGGGACAGAAGCTTACAGCATTGGGCATAGAGGGAGAGCATTATACCTGGGAAGATGGAAAAGCTGTCTTTATCGGGGAGGCTGACCGGCTTTATCGGGAGAATTACGCCGAATATGTCCGGCAGATCGGAGCGGACAACACCTACTGGATGTTCCAGAATGATGCCATGCAGCGTAAATGGTATGTGGAGCAGAATCCGGTTCTTCTTCAGATGGAGCGCTGGTGTGCCAAGTATACCCGTTATATTGCGGCGTATGAAATTCGGCTGCCCTTTGAGAGCTTTGCCGAGACAGCGGAGGCTTCCATTGATGAACTGTGGGGCACTACATTACCTCAGCTTTTGCTGGCGGAAAGTGACGAAGAATTTGATGCCATTTTTGAAAATTTTCTGGCCCGCCGGGAGGAGCTGGGCTTTGAAGAGGTTGCTGCTGTGAAAAACCAGCTGTATGAGGAAAACTGGAAAAAGCTGGGTCTTAAGCAGGAGGAAACCTCATGGAACTGACAAAGCGTTTCAAAAGGATGGGGATCCGGCAGCGTCTTACCCTGACAGTTTGGGTGCTGGTATTGGTGCCAGTGTTGGCTTTTTGTTGGTGGCTGCTGGAGAGTTGGCGGGAAGCAACTGTACAGGAACGGACCCGCGAGATGGAACAGGGACTTTACCAGGTATCGGTTTATGCTGACCGGACTGTGGAGATGTGCACCCTCACCACGCAGACCTTTTTGAATACTGCTAATCTCATTGATCATCTGGAAAAGGTACAGAACCAGGTTCTCATGACCACCGGAGAGCTGCTCGAGTTTTACCGCCGGGATATTGCTGCCATGGAAAAGCTGCTGGTCAGCAATCCCTATCTTTATAAGATGCGGGTGTATACAGCGGAATCTGAGGTTCAGGAAATGGTGCCCATTCTGTACAGCGGCGATCGGATGAAAAGCTTATCTTGGGGAGATGACGACATCTCTCAGAGCTGCTGGAAGTTTGACTATCTGGATTCTGTTTTTTCTGAAAATGTTCCCCATATCATGAGCCTGGTGACGCCAGTAACCGGCTGGTCCGGTGAGAGATTAGGAACGCTGGAAGCCGCTGTTCGGATGGATGAAGTGTTTCCTGGTTTGTTTACTTCATCGGGCAATCAATGGGCCTGTCTGATTCTGGATACTGGAGAGATTTACGGAAACAGCAGTCTGGCTACGGTAGGAGAGCAGGCACTGGATCAGTTGACTCCTGCTGAGGAACCCTCCAGCTGTGAGATTTCTGAAAATGGCATTCCTTATCTGGTTTCTGCTATCCGCATCGAGGAAATGGGAGCGGTTTATCTCCAGATCAACAGTCTGAAAAATTTTTATGCCAGTATTTTGGCTCGTCAGCTGGGAATAGTAGCGGCCTTTGCCGGCGTAGCGGTGTTGATTTTCTGGTGCATCCGGGTTTTAATGAAGAGAATGTTCCGTCAGCTGGATACGGTACTGGATGGCGTCCGTAGCTTTTCTGAGGGTAATCTGGATGTGCAGATTCAGGCGGAAACCACCGATGAAATCGGTGCCTTTTCTGTTCAGGTCAACGGCCTGCTGGAAAACATCCGGAAATTGATGCAGGACAATCTGGAACGAGGTCTTTTGGTGCGCAGCACTGAGATCCGGGCGTTACAGAATCAGATCAATGCACATTTTATTTATAACGTGTTGGAAGCCATCAAGATGATGGCTGAGATCGATGAAAAATATGAGATTGCCGATGCAGTGACTTCTCTGGGGAAGCTCCTGAGATACAGCATGAAGTGGGACCGGAAAACTGTCGCACTCTTTGAAGAGATTGCTTACATTCAGAATTACATCGCACTGATGAATCTCCGGTTTGATTATGAGCTTACCTTTCAGGTGGAGGTACCGGATTCTCTTCTCTATCAGGAGGTTCCCAAGATCAGCTTGCAGCCCATTGTAGAGAATGCGGTGGTGCATGGCGCTGCTGCATTGGGCAGAGACAGTACCGTCTTTTTACGCGGACGGGTAGAGGGAGATTGCTGTCTGCTGGAGATTACGGATGAAGGTCAGGGCTTGAGTCAGGAGCAGCTTGTTCGGTTGGAACGTCAGATTGCCGGCCTGGAAGCCACTCGTTCTACATCGGGCAATGGAATCGGTTTGAAAAATGTACAGGATCGGATTCAGATGACCTTTGGGGAGGAATATGGTCTGAGGGTACAGTCTCAGCCAGGCCACGGAACCACGATTCAGGTGATGCTACCCTATCGAAAGGAGAAGAAAGCCACATGAAGCGGGTGTTGATTACCGAAGATGAAAAGATGATCCGCCGGGGACTGCACAGCATGGTTCAGCGTTCTTCTGTTCCGGTGGAGGAAATTCTAGAAGCCAGAAATGGACAGGAGGCCTGGCAGATTCTACAGGAACAGCCGGTGGATCTGCTCATTACCGACATTCGGATGCCGGTAATGGATGGACTGGAGCTGGTAGGGCGGTTACCGGAGCTGGCGCATCCACCACTGGTGCTGGTGGTCAGCGGTTATGATGACTTTTCCTATGCTGTTACCATGCTTCGGAATGGCGCTCATGACTATCTTCTCAAACCAGTGGAACGGGAAAAATTTTATGAGGCCATGCAAAAGCTGGAACAGCTTTATCAGCAGCAGGAGGAAGAGGAAAGTGACAAGGAGGAGCAGTATCTGCTGGCTTTGCGGTATCTGCTTCGCAGTGGCAGCCGTCAGGATGAGCAGCGAAATCAGCTGATCTCCCGGTATCAGACTGCGTTCTTTCCTGGAAGCTATCGGGTGTTTCTGTGCCGGGAGCTGCCAGAGGAGCTTCAGGGAATGGATTCTGTTTCCCTTGAGAATGGCCGGCGGGCAGTGTTGGTTGCGGATGAGGATGCTTCTGCTCTGGCGGCTGCTTTGCCGCCTCCCTGGGGAGAGAGCACCGCTCATCAGGGCATGGATCAGCTTTTTACAGGATGCCAGCAGGCTGAAACTGCCTGGAAGCGTTCCTTTTTTGCAGCGGAAGGATGCTGTTATGCCCCCTGGAGTTATCAGCGGAAATGTGAGCTCAGCGATGAGCAGCTGGTAGGCATGGCAGGTCTGGGCCGGTATCGGGATATCATCCGGCTGCTGGAGAGTGAGATCCGGGCTGTGGCCCGGGGAGAAGTTCCGGAGGATGAGCTGGCGGATCTTTGCAGTCAGTTTATCGCGCGGCTGGCTGTTACTTATCAGAATTTGATTCAGGATGAAGAAGCGGAAAAATTCCGGCAGTTCTGGGACTTTCAAGATGTTAACCATTGGCTTTCAGAATTGAAGGCCTGGCTGGAGCCGCTTTGTAAACGGATTGAGACAGAGTTTGCAGATTATGAGAACAAGCGGAAAATCCGGGAGGCTGTTCAGTATGTCCGGGAGAATTTCCGTTCTCCCCTTAATATGGCCACTGTCAGCAACTATGTTTCGATGAACTACTCTCTTTTCAGCCTGTTGTTCAAGCAGTACACCGGCAG
>CALXFL010000212.1 GCA_944387515.1 uncultured Clostridia bacterium | reverse complement strand
AGAGCTGCTGGCTCCCACCGGTCTTGATTGGACCGACATCATTCGTCCCTTTGACCGGCCCATTGGTTCGGAGGGCGCCATCGCCATTCTCAAGGGCAATCTGGCGCCGGAGGGGGCCGTGGTCAAGCACAGCGCCGTTCCCAAGGAGATGTTCCAGGCCACCCTGCGGGCCCGGCCCTTTGACAGCGAGGAGGAGGCCATCCAGGCGGTGCTCACCCACCAGATTCAGCCGGGAGATGCCGTCTTCATCCGGTATGAAGGCCCCCGGGGCAGCGGGATGCCCGAGATGTTCTACACCACCGAGGCCATCTCTTCGGATCCGGAACTGTCGGCCTCTATCGCCCTCATTACCGACGGGCGTTTTTCCGGCGCCTCCAAGGGACCCGTCATCGGCCACGTCTCCCCCGAGGCGGCAGCGGGCGGCCCCATCGCCCTGGTGAAGGAGGGCGACTTGATTCGGGTGGACATTCCCGGCCGGCGGCTGGAGATTGTCGGCGTCCATGGGGAGGAGAAGAGCCCGGAGGACATGGCGGTTATCCTGGCATCGCGCCGGGCCTCCTGGCAGCCCCGGGCACCCCGGTATCACCACGGTGTACTGGCAGACTTTACCCGGCGGGCGGCCTCTCCCATGAAGGGCGGCTACCTGGAAGAGGACAAAGCGTGAGAAAAGACCCTGCGGATTTGTTCCGCAGGGCCTTTTGCTGCCGTCAGGAAAATCAGGCTGTGGGTTCGGCTGCCGGTGTTTCGGCTTCGGGAAGGGGAGCAGCCGGTGTCTCTGCTTGGGGGACTTCCTCCTGCCGGCCAGGACGGAAGTCCGACAGGCAGATCAGGCAGCAGAGCAGCATCGGGAAGAGGGTGAAGGAGGGCAGCAGGTACCGCTCCTCATTGGTAATGGTGGAGATGGCGATGGAGACGGCGTTGCAGATCACCGGGGCAAAGAGAATCAGCTTGCGGCGGATGGTTTTGCCCCGCCAGACAGCTCCCACGCCCACCATCAGCAGCACCAGCAGAAAGATGTTGTTGTAGAAGAACTGGGTAGTGGAGGTGTAGCCCCAGACCGCGTAGGTGTTGCAGATGGCGTCCCGGATGCAGACGCCCAGATGGTGGGGCATCAGCTTGAAGTAGAGCTTGACGATTTCGTTTTTGTTCTTTCCGGCCTCCAGCACAAAGTTGTTGACCATGATTTCCATGTTGGGATCATCGAAGATGCCCTCCGGGTCGTAGGTCTCATAGGTCCAGATCATGTACCGGGTCCGCCAGGGCTCGTAATACTGGACCATCCAGGTGGGGGAGAGCAGGTCGCCGATGGCCTCCCGGTCCTCCCGGGACAGCTCGGGGCCGCACTGGGTATTCATGGCCGACAGTCCCGATACAAACACCTGAATGGAGAAGCCATTGTCCGGGGATTCAGCCCCATAGACATGGTAGCCCAGATAATTGACCGTGCCAAAGGAGACCATTACGGCGGCCAGTCCGGCAGCCAGCTGTTTCCAGGCCTTGGTCCGGATGGCGGCAAACAGCAGCCAGAGGCCCACCACCAGCAGCACCACAACGCCATTGAGCCGGAACAGGGTGCTCCAGGCCAGGGCCAATCCGGTGAGAATGGCTTTGGGCCAGCTGAATTTCGGTCCCTCCTCCAATAAATAGAGCAGCATCAGGGTCAGCATACCCACGGCAAAGGTGTAGGGGGTATCCTTCCAGGGGTACATATAGCTGCGGGTGGGGGTTTCACAAGCGGTGAAAAGGGCAGTGAGCATCAGCATCCAGCCGGTGGGCAGTCCCCTTTTCGCCAGATACCAGGCAAACAGGCTGTACAGCAGGGAGATCATGAGAATGTGCGCCAGGATGGCGATGGCATAGTCGTCCCAGATGGCCAGCAGGCCCTTCAGGTAGAGGGTATGGCCCAGGGCGTGGATGTCATTGAGCCGGAGAGTGCCGTGGATCTGTCCCCACTGATGCCGGGTGTCGGGGGAGGTGCCGGAGGGGTACCAGTCCATCCAGCTGAGACAGAGTGCCCCGGCCGTGTAGAGCCCAATGACAATGGAGGCGGGGAGGGGCGGGAGATGCCGTTCCGGGAGCCGGATGCGCCGCAGTCCCATCCACAATCCGGCCAGCAGCAGCCATCCGGCGGGCAGCACCATCAGGCAGACCTTCACCTTGCCCCAGATGTCTTCATTAAGGGGTGTGGGCTGGGAGAAGGCCACCGTGGCAAAGGAGAGAAGCAAAGCGCCGCCGATGACGCTGGGCCGCACCAGCGCCCGCCAGTCAAAGCGGCGGATAAATCCCCAGAGCGTAAACAGCACCAGCGGAAGCAGCGCCACCATCAGCACTTCGGCGGGCAGCTTGTCCTGCTGCACCAGAAAGCTGAGAGCGGTAAAGAGCAGGCCGAACAAGCCTGCCAGTACACTGGTGGGGGAGGGAAGGAAGGTTTTGTTCATGGGAACACCTCCGGAATAAAATTGTCAGCCGGTCAAATTATGACCAATCTATACCCATTATATGAAATTATGACGGTTTTCGCAAGACTTTACGGATGAAATTTATTTGTTTTCGCCATGTGGACAAAAGCGGGGATTTATGCTACACTGTCCATTGTCGGTACTGACCATGGCCGATATGGACAACAAGATGTTTTGACGGAAAGGAAGGTCGTTTTATGGCGGTCAAAACCCAAAGAGCGGCCAGCATGACCGAAGGAGTCATCTGGAAACAGCTGCTACTGTTCTTTTTCCCCATTATGCTGGGGACTTTTTTTCAGCAGCTTTATAACACAGTGGATGCTGTTGTGGTGGGGAACTATGTGGGCAAGGAAGCCCTGGCGGCAGTAGGCGGCCCTACCAGTACCCTGATCAATCTGGTGGTGGGCTTCTTTGTCGGCCTTTCCTCTGGTGCTACGGTTATCATCTCCCAGTATTACGGCGGCGGTGACGTTGGCCAGATGAGCCGGGCCGTCCATACCTCGGCAGCCCTGTCCCTGGCCGGCGGCCTGCTGATGACGGTGTTAGGACTGGTCTTCTCTGAGCCTGCGCTGGTGGCCATGGGCACTCCTGCGGACATCATGGACTTTGCCCTCACCTATATCCGCATCTATTTCGGCGGCATCATCTTTACCATGATCTACAACGTGGGATCAGGTATCCTGCGGGCGGTGGGAGACTCCCGGCGGCCCCTCTATTTCCTGATCGTCTGCTGTCTGGTCAATGTGGTGCTGGACCTGCTGTTTGTGGTGGCGTTCCACTGGGGCGTTATGGGCGCCGCACTGGCTACCGTTCTCTCCCAGGCCGCCAGCGCGATTCTGGTGGTGGTCACCCTGATGCGAAGCAACCAGGGCTACCGGCTCTACCCCAAGAGCATCCGCATCGATCCGGCGCTGCTGAAAAGCATTATTGCCATTGGCATTCCCGCCGGCCTTCAGTCGGTGCTCTACTCGGTGTCCAACCTGCTGATTCAGGCCAGCATCAACTCCTTCGGCACCGATGTGGTAGCAGCCTGGACGGTCTACGGCAAGCTGGACGGCTTTTTCTGGATGACCATCAGCGCCTTCGGTATCTCCATTACCACCTTCTCGGGGCAGAACTTCGGTGCGCAGCAGTACGACCGGATGCACCGGAGCGTCCGGGTCTGTCTGGCTTTGACCTTCGGCGCCACCTTCTTCCTCAGCGCCGTTTTCCTGCTGTGCGGACAGTTCTTCTACCGGTTCTTTACGCCGGATGAGCAGGTCATCTATTACGGCATGGAAATTCTGCGGTTTCTGACGCCGTTTTATTTCACTTACGTCTGCATCGAGATTCTGTCCGGCGCCATCCGGGGAACCGGCGATTCTCTGGTGCCCACCCTCATTACCTGCTTTGGTGTCTGTGTCCTGCGGGTGGTCTGGGTCATGGCAGCGGTGCCGGTGTGGCCGGATGTGAAGACAGTCATCGCCAGCTATCCCATCACCTGGACGGTGGCGTCGCTGATGTTTATTGGATACTACCTTCAGGGCGGCTGGCTGCGCCGCCGGAGAAAAGCTGTGTTCGGCGAATGAAAAGAGCCGGTGTGCGGATGCACACCGGCTTCAGCTTGTAGAAAAACCTGTTTTTCAGAAAAAGTTGCACAAAAGGCAGAACAACTCACGACACAAAAAATT
>CALXFL010000211.1 GCA_944387515.1 uncultured Clostridia bacterium | reverse complement strand
TGGTACTCGTTCCAACCTGCACAGAAAAAGTCCCCGATGGGGCACTCCACCGCCGGCATCTCCCGATCATCCCAATAGATTCGCAGAATGGTATTGCGCCATCTGCCGGTGGGCGTCAGCCAGATATGCTGGATACATCCAGGGCCCTCGATATCCGCAATAGAGAAGGTCTCACCTGGCTGGATCACAATATAAGGGTTGACCTTCCAGCCACGTCCCAGATCCCGGGCTGCCCGGCGGGCGAAGCCCTGTTCCAGCTCACACATACCGCCCTTTCCCTTTTCCCCATTATAGTTCTCCGGGGAGATGGACCGGCTTTTGGCGTCAGATAACCGGTACAGATTGCCCATGTTCATATTGAGGCCATCAAAACTCATGACTTTTTCCTCCATGCTGTAAAAATTTTCCGGAGATAGGCTGAAAAGCGCCGGTGTCTGAAAAAAGGCGGCAACCTCCCGAAGAATCCCGGGAGGTTGCCGCAAATTTCATTCTGCCGCCCGCCTTGTAAGCCCCTCTCAGGTGAACAGCTTCATCATATCACATTCCAGCCTTTTATGCCAGAACAATGTGAATTTCCCCGTCGCACTGCTCCAGTACCTCTCTGATCAGAGAGACGCCGCCCTTGCGGTAGGGATTTTCCACCGGAACCACCGGCAGCTGCCTATCTCCGCACATCACGGTAACAGAACCCTTTTCGCAGCCTTCCAGATGGTAAACAAAGGTGTGAACCTTGCCAAAGCAATGGTAGGTAAACCGCAGGCCATCTGCTTCTTTGGGCAGATGGGGGTCAATTTCCATCCGGTCTGCGAAGAAACGCAGGCCCAGAATACCGGACACCAGCTGACGCAGGTAGATACCGGGGCCGCTGGAATAGAGCCGCCAGCCGCCGTTGACCTCAATGGAGCCATCACGCAGCCGGTCAAACTCTGCCTCATACTGATACCGATCCAGGAAAGCGCCCTCCGAGCTGCTGAAGTAGAGGTTGCTCTGACGGGATGTGGCATTGGGCACAGCCTGCTGAATCAGGATCGGATTGATCTGAAAGAGGCCCTTCCAGGCTTCCTCGGTCCGGCCCAGATGGCACATAGCTTCGATGTAGCGGATATGAGCGTGGACATACTGGAGGCTGATCTCACGGCCCACATTGGCAGCCTGCTCTGCCCGGCGGAACAGGTGGCTGACACCGCCGTCATAGGGTGCAGGCCGGTCCATCAGCCGTACGCCGTCGGGGCAGCGGAGATTTTCATGGATCAGGCGGACATTTTCCCCAGCCTGGGGCAGATCCACCAGATCCGCGATGATGCTGCGGGTCATGGGTAGCAGACGGTAATGAATACCGGTCTTCTCATCAGCAGGATGCAGCATGGGCTGGAAGCTGCCGTCCTCGTCCCGGAAGACAAAGCCAGCAATCACGCCATCCTGAATCAGGTACTGATGGAAGGATTCCCCGATCTTCTGTCCCAGATCCAGCAGTTTCCGGGAGAAATCAGCATCCACGCCAGACAGTGCGTTGCCCAGTACCCGAACGGTCTGGTAAGCCAGAGCCTGGGTCCAGGAGCTGACCAGCCGTTCCTTCAGCTCCTCACTGGCAGGCTGGAGGGTGTCGTCCCAGTCGCCGCCAGCGTAGGAAATCAAGTGGGTGCCCGGCAGGAACCGGGTCTCCATCACCGAGACGGCGGTCTTCAGGTGCTCCATCAGGGAAGCAGCCGGCTTATCCCCATAGGCATAGGGCAGCACCTCTTCCAGAATGGAGAAGTCGCCGCAGGCAGCTAAATAATCGCCGACACATTTCAGCGGCCAGAAGACCACGTCGCCATGGCACTCTCCCGCGTTGGCGGTATAGCGGTCGAACATGAACCACTGAGGCCATTCGCCAGTCTCGGCGGACTGATGGGAGAAGATATTCAGCAGAACAGCCCGGGCCAGCTGGTAGTGCTGGGTGGTGAGGAAGAACTCCATGGGGCCCTGGCTGATGTCCCGGGTGCCCCAGGCAGCGCCGCCGGGCTGTTCCAGCCCATGAGGCACCGAGAAGTGAATCATGGCGTTATGGGCATACCACCAAACGGTCTGATTCAGCTTCTGAATCTCCTGAATAGAACCTTCCAACCGGAATCCGCCGGTCAGGGATTCAAAATACTGCTGGAATCCAGCCTTGTCTGCTTCAAAGCAACGTCCGCCACAACTGCAGATCTCGTCCTCCTCCAGAGCACCCCGGATATGGAGCTGGAAGGCAGAAACCGGCTCCAGAGTCAGAGTCAGCAGGGTATGGTTCTGGGAGATGCCGTCCTCAAAGAAGATACCGTCGTTGCTCCAGGTGTAGGAAACACCGGGCAGCTGAAGATCGTAATGCAGGCCGAGATAAGGGTTGCCAGCCCAGGCAGCGGCATCGGGACGGAACCGAAGCACGCCGTTCTTCTCCTCCACCTCAATGTCCTGGCAGAATTCGTTGCTTCCCAGCACCAGCTGGTTGGTGACGATGAACTCGTAGGTCTTGCCGCCTTCACTGCGGACATCCAGCTGAACCTCCATAGCGTCGGCAGCGGTAAAGGCGGTAACTACCAGCACATCGCCGGGCAGCTGGTAGAACCAACGGGCATAGCCTACGCCCACCTCAAAGAGGGCGGGCAGAGTCAGCAGCCGGTACTGACCATCCAGCTTTACCCACAGCCGCTGGCCGGGGTTTTTCAGGATGTTCAGCAGTCCTCTGGGGGTGGAGAGGAACTTGTGCATCGAGGTGTTGCCGGCTACGGTCTGGCCGTGGAACAGGCCATAAATATAGGAAGTGGTGGTAATCAGCTCCGAGGACACGCCGGTCATGCTGGCCGGGGTAGCGGAAATATGACCGTGGGGACGCTGACAGATCAGCTCCTTCTGCTGGAGCACCACATGGGCATGGTCCTCAGTAAAGAAGGAGAGCAGGCTGCCCTCTCCTCTCTCCTCCAGCTGGCGCTGGGGGAAATACCGATTGACCATTTCCTCATTCCACTGAGGAGAGGTATAGGGCGCACCAAAGGCAGCTTTCACCCGGATGGCAGGCAGCTGTTCCCAAGCGGCTTCGCCGGAAAGGCTGTCCAGGGTCTGGGCGAGGGAGTCCCGGTATTCCAGCTCCCGTACGGCATCGGCGTGATTTTCCCGGAACAGTGCATAGAAGGTGAAACGGGTCTCGCCATCCAGTGTGACCTCTTCGGTCTGAAGGGCGGTATAGCTGCATTCAAACTGAAGATTCTTGTTTTCCAGATCGCCAGAGAGGGCGCGGGGCTGATGGTCAGCCTTATAGGACAGACCGAAAAACTGCATGCCGTCGGTGGAATAGCCGACCGCCCTACCATGGATCATGCCCTGCTGAAGATAGGGAAAACCGGTGGACTGGGACTGATTTTGACGGGAACAGATGCAGTAGCCGTTTTCTGTCTCGAAAACGGTGTGACCCAGGTACTGGGCCAGGTACAGCTCATTGGTCAGAACGCCGCCCTTGTCGCCCAAGCCCAGATCCTGGCCATAGATCACGTCAACCTTCTGGCCTTGACCAGAAAGACGGACATCCCAGAACCAAAGTCCTTCAAAGGGACGGAAAGTCACCTCGTAGGCGACTCCCTCAAAGGTACCTTCCAGGCGAAGGCCGTCAACCGAACGGAAAACCTGGGAGCCGGAGTGAATGCCCAACATGGGGTGAGCCAAAAGACGGCCGTCTTTCTCTACCCGCAGCCAGATGTTGTTGGCTGAGCCTTCCTTCAGGCTGCCGATAAAATCGTTGAGCAGAAGATTGCAGTCGGTAAACTGGTAAATGTCACCTGTGGGGAAAAAGATATACTGGGTATTTCCCTTTTGAAAAAGAATGTTTCCGGGAGAATGGGATAACTTCATGGTATGCTCCTTTCAAAGGTGATTTGTGCGGGGAAAAGGATGCTGTATTCTTGTAGAAACGTTTTCTTATCATGTCGTCTTTTATATTGTAATTCATTTATATATGTTTTGTCAACTGGTATTCTGCCGTAAAAAACAACAAAAATATCTCTCAAAATGATAAAATTATCGTATGTTGGACCGTGTAACTTTTACATCATATCATCTCCATAAAAATAGCATGTGTTTTAGGTGAAAACGTTTCTCTTTGCGTGCTGAGGCCTTTACAAATT
>CALXFL010000210.1 GCA_944387515.1 uncultured Clostridia bacterium | reverse complement strand
GCTCAGATTGCCTTTTATGCGTACATCGTGCCCTTCCTGATTTCCACCGTCTGCGGCAGCATCATTGCCGGTGTGGTAATTGCCCTGCTGCAGCGCAGCGGCGCCTTCAAGCGGTTCCATCAGCTGTAATTCTTCAAAGGGAGTGTCACCATGTTCGGCAGATATCTGGAAAGGCTTCGGCAAGCCTGCCCGGTCATCCACACCATCACCAACTACGTCACCGCCAATGACACCGCCAATATGCTGCTGGCGGCCGGCGCCCGGCCGGTCATGGCAGAGGATCCGGAGGAGGTGGCGGAAATCACCGCCCGGTGTGACGGTCTAACCCTCAATCTGGGCACCCTTCGCACCGGCGTCATTCCCGCCATGCTGGCAGCAGGACAACAGGCTGCCCTGCTGCACCATCCCATTGTGTTGGATCCAGTGGGTGCCGGTTCCAGCAGGCTCCGCACCGAAACAGCCCGGCAGCTGGTCTCCACCCTCTCCCCCACCGTCATCCGGGGCAATATGTCGGAGATTCTGGCCATTGCCGGAAAGGAAAGCCATATCCGGGGCGTGGATGCAGCGGACAGCGACACCGTAACCGGGAATACACTGCCGGAACGTGCGGACACCCTGCTGAACCTCTCGAAACAGCTGAGCGTCATCCTGTCGGTCACTGGCCCCATCGATCTGGTGACCGATGGAAAGCGATGCCTGATGATCCGGAATGGCCGGCCTGAAATGGGCCGGGTCACCGGAACCGGCTGCCAGCTGTCGGCGCTGACGGCTGCCTTTCTGGCCGCCAATCCGGAAGATCCGCTGGAAGCTGCCGCTGCCGCTGTCTGTCTGATGGGGGTGGCCGGAGAAACCGGCTGGAAGCGGATGCAGCCGGGAGACGGGAACATCGCCTACCGGGGTTACATCATCGACGCAGTGTACAACATGACCGGCCAGATGCTGGAGAAAGGAGAAAACGTTGAACTGTTCACGAGAGAATCTGCTGCTGTATGCAGTGACGGACCGGAGCTGGCTCAGGGGCGCATCCCTGGCTGAGCAGGTGGAAAAGACCATTCTTGGCGGCGCCACCATCATCCAGCTGCGGGAAAAACAACTGAGCCCGGAGGACTTCCTGGAAGAAGCAAAGGTCATCCGGAAAATCTGCCATTCCCACCACGTTCCCCTTATTATCAACGATTCGGTAGAAATTGCCCTGAAAGCTGAAGCTGACGGCGTTCATCTGGGACAGGGGGATCTGGATCCCCGGGAGGCTCGGAAGCTGCTGGGTCCCAAAGCCATCATCGGCGTTTCCGCCCACAATCCCGACGAGGCCCGGGCAGCGCTGGCGGCTGGCGCTGACTATCTGGGCGCCGGTGCGGTTTTTCCCACCGGCACCAAGCAGGACGTCACCGCCCTGAAGCCGGAAACCCTGCGGGAAATCTGTCAGGCTGTTTCCATTCCAGTGGTGGCCATCGGTGGCATCAGCCGGCAGAATGCCCTCAGCCTGAAAGGGTTGGGCGTTGCGGGTCTTGCCGTGGTAAGCGCCATCTTTGCCCAGCCCGACATCCAGGCAGCAGCGGCTGCCATGAAGGACATCGCCCTGCAGGTGCGGGACGGTCAAGAATAAAAATCCAAAAGGCGGCATATTGGGGGCACCACCTTATGTCGCCATACAAAACGGCTATGCTGAAAGGAGTTTTCTATGTTTACAGCATTGACGATCGCTGGAAGCGATTCCAGCGGAGGCGCCGGTATCCAGGCAGATATCAAAACCATGACTGCCCATCGGGTCTATGCGGCCAGTGCCATTACAGCCCTGACCGCCCAGAACACCACCGGCGTTACTGCAATTTCAGAGGTTTCCCCCGAATTTCTTGCCCAGCAGCTGGACTGCATCTTCACCGATATTCCGCCCCAGGCGGTCAAGGTGGGGATGGTCTCGTCCGGTGAGCTGATCCGGGTCATTGCCGCAAAGCTGCGCCAGTATGACGCTGTCAACCTGGTGGTGGATCCCGTCATGGTTGCCACCAGCGGCGCCCGGCTGATTTCGGAAGAAGCCATTGACATTCTGAAACAGGAGCTTTTGCCGCTGGCAACCGTCCTCACCCCCAACATTCCCGAAGCGGAAGTGCTGGCGGGCATGACGGTTCACACCCCGGAGGAAATGGAGCAGGCAGCCCGGGAAATTGGAACCCGGTATGGCTGCGCCGTCCTCTGCAAAGGCGGGCATCAGGTAAACAGCGCCAACGACTATCTCTGGCAGCCGGAAGGCGGACAATGGTTTTACGGACAGCGGATCGACAATCCCAATACCCATGGCACCGGGTGCACCCTGTCCAGCGCCATCGCCTCCAATCTGGCAAAGGGACTTCCCCTGGAGGAGGCCGTCCGCCAGGCCAAGTGCTACCTTTCCGGTGCACTGAGCGCCATGCTGGATCTGGGAAAGGGCAGCGGCCCGCTTCACCATGCCTTCGCCATTGATGGAAACTATATCTCGACGGATACAAAAGGAGAAACACACCATGAATGATTCACGCCGTTACACCACCCAGATGGACGCCGCCCGTCAGGGCATTCTCACCCCGCAGATGGAAATTGTCGCCAAAAAGGAGCAGATGGATCCGGCCGAGCTCATGGCTCTCGTGGCAGCCGGAAAGGTCGCCATCCCCGCCAACCGCCGTCATACCAGCCTGGATCCGGAGGGCATCGGCTCGATGCTCCGCACCAAGATCAATGTAAATCTGGGCGTTTCCAGAGACTGCAAGGACTATGATGTGGAGATGCAGAAGGTCATGTCTGCCGTAAAGATGGGCGCCGAGGCCATCATGGACCTGTCCAGCCACGGCGATACCCAGCCCTTCCGCCGCAAGCTCACCAGTGAATGTCCTGCCATGATCGGAACGGTGCCGGTATACGACAGCGTGATTCATTACCAGCGGGATCTCGCCACCCTGACAGCCCGGGATTTTCTCGAGGTCATTCGCCTTCATGCCGAGGACGGCGTGGATTTTGTCACCCTCCACTGCGGCATCACCCGCAAAACCATTGAGCAGATCCGCAAGCACAAGCGGAAAATGAACATCGTCTCCCGGGGTGGCTCCCTGGTCTTTGCCTGGATGTGCATGACCGGAGAGGAAAATCCCTTCTACCAGTACTACGACGAAATTCTGGAAATCTGCCGGGAATATGACGTGACCATTTCTCTGGGCGATGCCTGCCGGCCCGGCTGTCTGGCTGACGCCACTGATGTCTGCCAGATTGAGGAGCTGGTGCGGCTGGGTGAACTGACCAAGCGGGCCTGGGAAAAGGACGTACAGGTTATGGTAGAAGGCCCCGGCCATGTCCCGCTGGATCAGGTTGCAGCCAACATGAAGGTGCAGCAGACCATCTGCATGGGCGCTCCCTTCTATGTGCTGGGGCCCATCGTCACCGACATTGCCCCGGGCTATGACCACATCACCGCTGCCATTGGTGGCGCTGTGGCCGCCATGAGCGGCGCCGCCTTCCTCTGCTATGTAACACCGGCAGAGCATCTGGCCCTGCCCAACCTGGAAGATGTGAAACAGGGCATCATTGCCAGCAAGATTGCCGCCCATGCCGCCGACATTGCCAAAGGCATCAAGGGCGCCAGAGAGCAGGATGACCGGATGGCTGAAGCCCGCCAGAAGCTGGACTGGGAGGCACAGTGGGCCTGTGCACTGGATCCCGATACCGCCCGCACCATCCGGGCAGAGCGTTCCCCGGAGCACGATGACAGCTGCTCCATGTGTGGAAAATTCTGTGCTGTCCGTAGCATGAACAAGGCGCTCAGCGGCGAATACATCGACATCCTGTGATGCCAAATTCTCCTGACCAACCACAAGCATTTCAAAAGCAGCCAAAGGGGCTTGCTGTCTGTACATACAGGCAGCAGGTCCCTTTTTGTCGGTCAGTCCTCCATATCAGGAGACTGAAAAAATTTTCCTTAAAGAGATATTGAATCTGGATTTTCAGAGAATTCTTATATTTCATAATATTTTGTTGACATCTTCTTAGTATAATGATATATTTGACATAAGGGAACATTTGTTTTTATGGCCAGCTGCGCGCTTCTGTCATATGGTGAAAAAGGGGACCGCTGGCCGGTAGGAAGATGTGCTGATGGGGAAAGATGATTCCGCTTTCATGCCCCATCCAGCGATCACGGAAGGAGGATTTTATTGGAACGT
>CALXFL010000209.1 GCA_944387515.1 uncultured Clostridia bacterium | reverse complement strand
TCAATTCTTGACAAAGAACTCCTCATACCAGAGAATAAAGCTGTAAATCGTCCAGATCTTCTTCATACCCAGCTTCCGGCCGGTCTTATGGTCTTCCAGCAGTCCCAGAATGGCCTCCTGGTTAAAGAACATACCGGCGATCTCTCCCTCGAACTTCTCCTTGACCATGCCGTAGTACTTGTCCTCCCGGAGCCAGTCGTTCAGCGGCACCGGGAAGCCCAGCTTCTTCTTGTTTGCGGTGCGCTCGGGCAGCTGCTTCAGCGCTGCCGCCCGCAGGGCCACCTTGGTGGTCTCGTGGTGGGCCCGGTAGCGTGTGGGAATCTGCACCGCCAGCTCCAGCATCTTTTTGTCGAGGAACGGCACCCGCAGTTCCAGCGAGTTTGCCATGCTCATCCGGTCGGCCTTCTGGAGGATGTCGTAGAGCATCCAGCTGTACATGTCCACATATTGCAGCTGGGTGGGCTCGTCCAGGTCCTTCACCCGGTCAAACAGTCCCTTGGTAAGGAGGGCGGGATCTCCCGCCTTCGGGTAGGTCTTTTTCAGGTACTTCTGCCGCTCCTGCCAGTGGAAGACGTAGTTACAGCGCATGAACCGCTGCCAGGGCTCCATAGCGCCCCGCACCATGAAGTGCTTGCCCTTGAACTCAGGCAGCCGCTGGGCGATGCCGCCCGCCATCTTCCGCAGGGGCCGGGGAATCTTGCTGTACTCGGCGAAGTGTCCCCCTGCCAGGTACATGGGGTATCCGCCGAACAGCTCGTCCGCGCCCTCACCCGACAGCACCACCTTGACATACTTGGCCGCATTCTTGGCCAGGAAGTAAAGGGGAATCTCGGAGGGGTTGGGCAGGGGCTCGTCCATGTAGTACTGGATTTTGGAGGCCATGCCGAAGAAGTCGTCAGCCGAAATTTTATTGGAAATGTTCTGCACGCCCACGACCTTGGAGAAGTCCTGGGCATAGGGCAGCTCGCTGTACTTCTCCTCCTCGTAGCCCACCGAGAAGGTCTTGACGTCTTTTGTCACCTTGGAGACCTCCTTCACCACATAGGAGGAGTCCACGCCGCTGGACAGGAAGCATCCCACCTCCACGTCTGCGATCTTGTGGGCCTCCACCGAGTCGGTGAAGGTTTCGGTGATGGCCTGCTCCCAGTCCTCCAGGCTACGGCTCTCGTCGATGCGGTACTGCACCTCGTAGTAGCGCTCCACCCTGAGTTCTCCGTTCTGGTACTCGAGGTAGCAGCCGCTGGGCAGCTTCCAGACGTTTTTGAACATGGTCTCGCTGTCGGGCAGGTACTCGAAGCAGAGCCAGTCGGGCAGCCGCTCCTCGTTTAACTCCTTATGGAACCGGGGATGCTCCAAAAAGGACTTGATTTCGGAACCGAACATAAATTCCCCGTCCCGGCGGTAGTAGTAGAAGGGCTTGATGCCGAAGATGTCCCGGGCAGCGAAGAGTTTTTTCTCGCTCTTGTCCCAGATGGCGAAGGCGTACATGCCCCGCAGCTGGGCAAGCAACCCCCTTCCGCCGTACTCCTCGTAGCCATGGAGCAGCACCTCCGAGTCGGTGGAGGTCTTGAAGACATGGCCCTTTTCCAGCAGGTCGGCCCGCAGGGTCTGGTAGTTGTAGATCTCACCGTTGAAGACCAGCACCTTGGTGCCGTCTTCATTTAAAATGGGCTGGCTGCCGCCTTCCAGGTCGATGATGGACAGCCGCCTAAAGCAGAGGGCCATCTCCTCATCCAGGTAGCAGTCGTCCTGATCGGGGCCCCGGTGGACGATGCGCTCGCCCATGGCCCGGATGACGGCCAGCCGGTCACCGGGCAGGCCGTTTACTGAAAATCCTGCAAATCCACACATATTCTCTCTCCTTTATTCCCGCTCTCTGCCCAGCAGCCGTTCCCACTGGGGCCAGAGCGCCTTGCCGCACTGACGGACCGCCGCCCGTGCCAGCACCTCCAGCACATCGAGACAGTCTCCCCCCACCGGATAATCCCGCTTGATGAGGGAAAGCTCGGTGCAGCCGAGAATCAGGGCTTCACAGCCCCTTTCCCGCAGCGAAGCCGCCACCCGTTCAAAGACCGGCAGCTCCACCGGTTTTCCGGCCTTGACGTTCTGGTAGATCAGGTGCATGACGTCCGCCTGTCCCCGCTCGTCAGGGATTTCCCAGCCGATGCCGGCTTCCTCCAGCGCCCGCTGGAAGAGCCCGGTCCGGACGGTGCCGGAGGTGGCGAGGATGCCAGCCCGCCGGACGCCCTCCTCTTTCAGGGTGCGGGCGGTCTCGGTGACGGCGTTGAGCCAGGGAATGGACACCGACGCCGCCAGCTCCTCATAGAAGCAGTGGGAGGTGACGCAGGGCACCGCAATGGCGCAGGCGCCCAAGCCTTCCAGGGTTTTGGCCGCCGCCATGAGCCGGGGAACCGGGCTTTCGAGACTGTGGTCGAAGACGTAGGCGGTGCGGTCGGGGATGCCGGGCAGGTTCAGGGTGATGGAGGGCAGATGGTCCTGATCCCGCTCTGCCGCCGTCATCCGGACGATCAGCTCCAGAAAATAGGCGGTGGCCATGGGGCCAAGGCCGCCGATGATTCCTAATGTATTCATTCGTGGAGTCCTTTGTTTCCGTAGTATTTCCGATATTTCTTTATGTAATTCAGCTGGTTTTTCAGGTAGTAGATCCAGCGCTTGAGGCTCATGTCCGGCTCATAGCGGAAGCTGTGGCAGTCGTGCTTTTCGGCGATCAGCTCCCGGACTTCGGCCTTCAGCTCCTCGTCCTTCAGGTACTTGAAGAGGACGCACTTGGGAATGGCACGCCACAGGGCGGTGTCGGTGGCGATGACGCAGCCCATGGGCTGACCGAGCAGCACGTCATTGACCAAGAAGGTCGCCAGGTTGTAGCCGCAGGCAGTCACATAGAAGCTGCTGCGTCCCTGACGGAGGTTCATCTCGAACAGCTTGTACTTGCCGTCCCGGGGGTCGTACTTCATGTCGAAGTTGGCGAAGCCAACATAGCCGATGGCCTCCAGGAACTGCTTCATCTGCCGGGCCAGGGCGGGGTCGTTGTCGCCGATGATGGCAGCGTAGCTGCCAATGCCCTCGGGAGAGTGCTCCTCTAAGAGGGGATGGCCCAGGGCGATCAGCTTGACCTTGCCGTCCTTGCCGCAGAAGCAGTTCATCACCCGCATGCCGCTGTCGTCACCGGGGATGAACTCCTGAATAATCAGATGGTCCTGGTAGCTGGAACCGTAGATGGCGTCCAGAATGGCGTCAAATTCGGCCTTGTCCTGGGCGACGAAGACCTTTTTCTTGTGGGGGAAGTGGCAGTTCCAGTAGGCCACCGAGTTAGAGGGCTTGATGACCACCGGGAAGTCAAAGGGAAGCTGCACGTCCTTGTAGTTCTGGGCGGTGCAGGTGGTGGTCTGAGGGAAGGCGAAGCCGTGCTCGGTGCAGACCTGATAAAAGCTCTCCTTGATGGAGAGCTTCATCAGCAGCTCCTCACTGATGCACTCGAAGCGGTAAAGGGGACGGAGGGCCTCCTGGTTGCGGACCAGGAGCTTGATATAGTTGTCACCGCAGGGAACCAGAAGAAGGGTCTTGCCGGAGTAGCGGCCGGCAAACTCGGTCAGGGTGCGGACGAAAACCTCGTCGTCTTCCAGATCGGGCTCCTCCACCAGAACCTTGACGATTTTGCTGTCCATGGTAGCGCCCAGTTTCTTCTTGGCAATGGCGACGGACTGGATGCCGTAGGCCTCGTGGAAGGAACGGGCCATGCCATATACGTTCATATCACTGCCCAGTAAAACGGGCAAAAAGGGAAGGCTGTTCATCTTGTCATAACCTCACTGACTTTTTTGGGGCGGTTTCCGGGGAAAAGGAAAGCGCATATATTCCATTATACTATTTGCCATGGCAAAAAACAAGATGGAGACAGGAAAATTCACAGGGAGGGCACAAAAGCAGCGCAAAAGCGCCAAGCGCCCCGCCGAAACGCCCACGTCACGCCTTGCGGCGCAGAAACGCACCACCGAAACGGGCGCAAAAAGCGTGGAACTACGCCCCACAACTCAAAAGCTTTACTCAATTTTTCTCGAAAAATTGCGGTTCCCCAAGGCAGAGCCTTGGGTCGCTCGCCGCAGCGAGCGAAACTCCCCTATTCACAAAAAAGCGCAGGAATAGCTTGAAAAACTCACGCAAGGGGTT